>JAYUYR010000118.1:0-15456 GCA_043752405.1 Sphingomonas sp.
GCGCAACAGGTCGACGATCATCAGGTTTTCGGCGCGCTGCTTGGGATCGGCTTGCAGGCCATCCGCCGCCGCCCGGTCGGCATCGGGGTCGACACAGCGAAGTGCCGTCCCCTTCATCGGCCGTGTCCGGACTTTCGTGCCGTCGCAGGCAAAAAACAGCTCGGGCGACAGTGACAATATCCAGTCGTTGCCGGTATGGATTACCCCGCCATAGCCTGCCCGGGCCCGTCCGCGCAGTCCGGCATACAGGGCTAGCGGATGCCCCGCAGTCTTTACGCCTGCACCAAAGGTCAGGTTCGCCTGGTAAATGTCTCCGGCGTCGATCAACGCCTGCACCTCCGCCATTGCGGCGTCATAGGCGGCGCGCGTGATGGCGGGGACCGGCGCCCCCACCCACGCGCCCGCCGGATCGGGGAGCAGCGCGGACACATCCTCGCTGGCGATTTCGGTAAAGCCGCGAAACAGCCCGAACCACAGCAACGGTGCCGCCGCTGTGGCTTCAACCAGTGGCACCAGTTTCGGCTCAAGCGCATGCCCCGCTTCGTACGCCAGATAGCCCGCCGCATGGAGCCCGCCGCGCGTCGCTGTCCGCAAGGCCTCGAGCGCGACCGGCACATCGGTCATCCGCCGCGTAACCACGATCTCTACGGGATCGACATACAGGCGGGCTGCTGCGGCCCCTGCCACCCGTGCATCGTCGAGCAGCACGAACGGCACATCGGCGCGAGGAAGGCGGAGCGTCATCGCACCGCTACTGCCAGTGGATCGCAAGTCGGGCAAGAACGTGCGAAAAACCTCTGTCCTATACGCCCCGACTTGTGCTTAGCTTTGCGGATGATCAAATTTTTCATCCGCAGCCCACGCTTCACCGACCTTGCACGCAAACATCGTGCGACTTTCGCGACTTTCGTGACCTTTGCCCGGGCCGTCCCTGCCGCGCTGTGCATAATGTTGGTCGCCTTTACGACACCCGCAATCGCCCAGTCCATTGACCCCGCAACGAAAGCGCGCATCGACCGCATCCTCAAGGCCACTCCGTTGATCGACGGCCATAATGATGTGCCGTGGGAACTGCGTGAGAACCATAAATCCTCGGTCGACGGGCTGGCGGCCGACAGCGACAAACGGTCCTCGCCGATGATGACCGACATGGCGCGGCTTCGGCAGGGGCGCGTCGGCGGGCAGTTCTGGTCGGTTTATCTCTCGTCGGGTTTTACCGGCGAACGCGCCATACAGGCGACGCTCGAACAGATCGACCTCGTCAATCGCCTTGTCCGCGCTTATCCCAAAGACCTCGAACACGCCTTCACTGCCGATGACGTGATGCGTATCCACAAAAGCGGAAAAATTGCCTCGTTGATGGGCGCGGAAGGCGGGCACCAGATCGGCAATTCGATGACTGCGCTGCGAGCATACCGCGCGGCGGGCGTTGGTTACATGACGCTGACGTGGAACAACAACAACGACTGGGCCGACAGCGGGACCGATGAGCCGAAACATGGCGGGCTGACGACGTTCGGCAAAGCGGTGGTCACCGAAATGAACCGCATCGGCATGATCGTCGACCTCAGCCATGTTTCCGAAGCGACAATGAACGCCGCGCTCGATACGACCAAAGCGCCGGTCATGTTCTCGCACTCGAACGTCCGCGCGTTGAGCGACCATCCGCGCAATGTGCCCGACGCGATCCTGAAGCGCCTGCCCGCGAACGGCGGCGTGGTGATGGTCAATGCCTATCCGGGACATAATGACCCCGGGGTTATCGGCCAGATGGCACGCCGCGCGGCTGAGGAAACGCGCCTCGCACGTGTCTATCCGGGACAGGCCGACCGCCGCAAAGCCGCACTCGCCGAATGGGACAAAGTCAACCCGCGCCCCGCATCGCCCCTCATTGTGATGGCGAACCATATCGACCATGTCGCCAAGGTCGCCGGGCATGACCATGTCGGCATCGGCGCAGACTTGGACGGTGTGCCCTTCACCAATGTCGGGATGGAAGACGTCACAGGCTATCCGTTGCTGTTCGCCGAACTCATCAAACGCGGCTGGAGTGATGCCAACCTTGCCAAGCTGGCCGGTCGCAATATCCTGCGCGTGATGCGCGCGGCGGAAGCGACCGTCGCATCGATGATGGACGTTCCGCCGTCGATGGCGACCATCACGCCGTGACCGATTCCGCACCCCTGCGCGCGACCATCATTCCCGTCACGCCGCTCCAGCAGAATTGCACCCTCTTCTGGTGCACCGCCACAATGCGCGGAGCGTTCGTCGATCCCGGCGGCGACTTGCCCAAGCTCAAGGCCGCCGCCGCGCAACATGGTGTCACGATCGAGAAAATCCTGATCACCCACGGCCATATCGACCATTGCGGCGAAGCAGGAACGCTGGCAACCGAACTCGGCGTGCCGATCGAAGGGCCGCATGAGGCCGACCGGTTCTGGATCAGCCGCCTCGAAGATGACGGGCGAAGCTACGGCGTCAACGGCAAGATATTCGAGCCTGACCGCTGGCTCGAAAACGGCGAGCAGGTGACTGTCGGCGATCTCACGCTCGACGTCTATCACTGCCCCGGCCACACGCCGGGCCATGTCGTTTTCCACCACGCCCCCTCGAACGTCGCGATGGTCGGTGATGTGTTGTTTCAGGGATCGATCGGCCGCACTGATTTTCCGATGGGCAATCATCAGGACTTGCTCGACGCCATCGTCACGCGGCTGTGGCCACTGGGTGGACAGACCAATTTCGTCCCCGGTCACGGCCCCATGTCGACCTTCGCGCATGAACGCGCGACCAATCCTTATGTTGCCGACAAGGTGCTCGCCGCCTAGGCCGCTTTCGTCTCGATGGCCCGTGCGCGGCGGCGCTGGACACTGCTGCCGATGCCGATGGCCTCGCGGTATTTGGCCACGGTCCGCCGCGCAAGGTCGAACCCCTTGTCGCGGAGCAGATCGACCAGCGTATCATCCGACAGAATAGCATCCGCCGCTTCCTCGGCAATCAGCGCCTTGATCGCCGATTTCACCGCCAGCGCCGACGCCGCTTCACCGCCTTCGCTCGATGCAACGCCGCTGGTGAAGAAATACTTCAGCTCGAAAACCCCGCGCGCGCAACTCAGATATTTGTTGCTCGTTACACGGCTGATCGTCGATTCGTGCAACCCCACGACGTCGGCGACCGCCTTCAATGTCAGCGGTTTCAGGTTGCTGACCCCGTGTCGGAAGAAGCCTTCCTGTTGCTTAACCAGCTCCGTCGTGACTTTGATGATCGTCTGCTGGCGCTGGTCGAGTGCCTTGACCAGCCAGTTGGCGCTCGCAAGACAATCGCTCAGCCACGCCTTCGACGCCTTGTCTTGTGCACCCGCACTCAACTCCACATAATAGCGCCGGTCGAGAAGCACTTTAGGCAAGCTCGCGCTGTTGATCTCGACGCGCCAGCCTTTGCCGGTTTCATACACGTAGACATCGGGCGCGACCGCTTCAATCCGCCCGCCGCCGAACCGCAGGCCGGGCTTGGGATCATAGCGACGGATTTCGCGAATCATGTCAGCCATATCCTCGTCATCGACCTGGCAGATGCGTTGCAACTGCGCGATCCGGCCGAGCGCGAGCAGCTCGAGATTTTGGAGCAGCAATACCATGCACGGATCGTAACGGTCCGCGTCCTTCGCTTGAAGTATCAGACATTCGGACAGCGACCGCGCGCCGACCCCCGTCGGCTCGAATGTCTGGATAATGCGGAGGACATGTTCGACCTGTGCCAGCGACACGCCAACGCGTTGCGCAGTGTCGAGGAGCGACACAGTCAGATAGCCCGCCTCGTCAATCGAATCGATCAACTGGATGGCAATGGCAAGGTCCGCGCCCGACAGCACTTCGCCCGCCTGATGGTTCAGGTGGTCGCACAGACTGTCTGCCGGACAGGCAAAGCTGTCAAAATCGACGCCATCCTCGCTGCCACCACCGCCGCTGCTTATGCTGTCGGTCGGGCCATCATGATGAAAAGTATCATTTGCGAAATCGGCATCGAGCGGGGCATCGGCCTCGCCCGCACCTTTCAGGATCAGCTCGTCCGCCATCGCGGGTTCGGGCATATCGAAGCCGTCGCCGTCATCGGTCGTCGCTGTCCGCACTTCTTCTCCCCCGCCGTCGAGCAACGGGTTCTTTTCCATTTCCTCGGCGATGAAGGCTTCAATTTCTAGGTTCGACAGCGCGAGCAGCTTGATCGCCTGCTGCAACTGCGGCGTCATCATCAGCGACTGCGACTGCCTGAGATCGAGGCGAGGCGCCAAACTCATAACATTATAGCGAGAATCCCTCGCCCAGATACAGCCGTCGAACATTGTCGTCGGCCACCAGATCGGCGGGCGATCCCGCAAACAGTACGCGGCCATCGTAAATGATGCAGGCGCGGTCAACGATGTCCAACGTCTCGCGGACGTTGTGGTCAGTAATCAGCACGCCGATCCCGCGGCTTTTCAGTTGGATGATCAGCGCGCGGATGTCCGAAATCGAAATCGGGTCGATGCCGGCAAACGGTTCGTCGAGCAGCATGATCGACGGGTCGGCCGCCAGCGCACGGGCAATCTCGCAGCGCCGCCGCTCGCCCCCCGACAGCGCCGTCGCCATGGAATTTCGTAAAGCCTCAAGCGAAAAGTCGCCGAGCAACTGGTCGAGCTGCGCCGCGCGCGCATCCTTGTCCGGCTCGGCGAGTTCGAGCACCGACATGATATTCTGCGCCACAGTCATCCCGCGGAAAATCGAAGTTTCCTGCGGCAGATAGCCTAGGCCCAGGATGGCGCGGCGATACATCGGCAAGCCGGTGATATCGGCCCCGTCGAGCAGGATGCGCCCCGAATCGGGCTTCACCAGCCCCATGATCGAATAAAAGCATGTCGTCTTGCCCGCGCCATTGGGGCCGAGCAGCCCGAACACTTCGCCACGCCCGACGGTCAGCGAGATATCGTGCAACACCGAACGCCGATCATAGGATTTGGCAATCGAAACGACCTCGAGCCCGCCACCCGTCTGGGTGACGTTTTCGGGACGGATCAAGGCGCTGACATCGTTCATGGTCTATCCTGTGCTGGCAGGCTCTGGTTAACGAAGTGTGACGAACGCGGCAATTGGCAAGCTTTGTGCTTTGCCAGACATGGCCCCCCGCTAATTGGTGCGTTGGGGGACCGAAAAGCGCCCAGTGACGCGCCCGCCGCTGCCGCCCGACACGCCGGGACCGCCGCCGACGGCCGCGCCGTCGATCACCGACCGGCCTGAATTGAGGTCGATCACCAGCCGCCCGCCGCGCACGGTGTTCGCACCTTGATTTAGCGTGACGCCGCCGATCATCGTGATCAAGCGCCGGTTGAGATCATAGATCGCAAAATTGCCGTGTGCGGTTTCGCTCGCGCTGCGCACGGTCACGCCGCCCGATGCATCGAGCCGTTGAATCGTCGGATTCCCTCCGGCAATTGCGCCGGTGTAAGCAATCGTCAGCCGCGCAGAGTCAAGCGAAAGCCCGCCTTGCGTGACCTTGACATTGCCCGACGCGACGACGCGGTCGGCGCGATCCTGAACCTCGATCCGGTCTGCCGAAAAATCGACTGGTGCGTTGGCATTATGCCCTTTGAGCGCCTGTGCCGAAGCCGGGGCCGAAAGAACAAGACCGAGTAAAAGCATTGCGCGCATCATCGCCCTCTGGCCGCGCCTTGGACGATATGCAAGCGTGCCCGTCCCTCGAGGCGCACGGTCCGCGCGTTCAGATCGGCCACCATGCGATCCCCGGCAAAGGTGCCGATAGGGATCCGCCCCTCGACCGCGCCGTCGCTCACAAGTCTGCGCGCTTCGAGATCGAGCCCCACGCCGCGCGTCGTCATCCGGTAGCCGCCCGCAGATTCGAACAACAACGCGCCGGGCACACGCACCGTCTCGTTATCCATATTATAATCCGCCTTTGGCGTGCGCAGAACCGCCGGACCGTCGTCAAGCGTAATGCGCGCCGACAAATCCTGCATTTCGACCACTGGCACATTCGACGATTTCTGGACTGCGCCGCCTGCGTGCAGGATGAACGGGTGCCCCTTGGCGTCTTCGCCACGATACAGCGCTTCGGAAACACGCATCCGTTCGCTCGCAATGTCGACCTTGCCCTTGGCGAGCAGGAAACTGATTTCGCTGCGCTTGGCGAGCGGCGCAATCACCAGCACTGCGGCTAGCGCACCGATCAGCGAAGGCAGGATCAGCTTTGCCCAGCGAATGATGCGGTCATGTGAGCTGCCCGGACGGGCCCAGACAAGCCGGCTGTCGCGGTTCCTGATCGCAGCGTCAGACATGCGCGAAAATGTCGACTTCGTCCCAGCCTGCCAGATCGATCATCGCGCGCGCCGGCAGGAAATCGAAACAGGCCTGCGCCAGCGCGGTGCGCTTTTCGCGCGCCAGTCGGACATCGAAAATGTCGCGCATCCGGTGGAGGTAGCGAACGTCGGACGCAGCATATTCCTTTTGCGCCTCGGTCAGTTCGTCGGCACCCCAATCGGACGATTGCTGCGCCTTCGAAAGTTCGAACCCGAGCAGCTCGCGCACCAGGTCTTTGAGCCCGTGCCGGTCGGTATAAGTCCGCGTCAACCTCGACGCGATCTTGGTGCAATAGACCGGCCCCGCAACCACGCCGAGATAGGCGTGGATCGACGCCAGATCGAACCGCGCAAAATGATAAAGTTTCAGACGTGCCGGATCGGTGAGCACCGCCTTCAAGTTCGGTGCGGCAAAATCGCTTGCCGGCGAAAAACGCACCAGATGCTCGTCGCCGCCACCATCCGAAATCTGGACAAGACACAGGCGGTCACGCGCCGGATGCAAACCCATCGTCTCGGTATCAACTGCCACGGGTCCGTCGGCAAGGACGCCTTCGGGCAAATCTTCCTGGTGCAGATAAACAGTCATGAACGTCCTTTGGATCGACGAATTTGCAATCGCACTCGCGGCCCGAAGCTGCAAGCAGGCAATGATGATTTACCTACGATGAATCAGGACGCGATTTTGGCTCGCAGCAGTGGCAGTTTTCGGCTATCGCGACTCGCATGGCGCATTATGACCTTGTGCCGGGAAGCTCTATGCCCGCGTCCGGTGCATGTTGCTTCCTGAATGTAACGGGCGGGCGATTTTGAAGAGAGTACGGGAACGGCATGAGTTTCAATAAGGGAGGCCGCGGTGATCGCGGTGGTCGTGGACGCGATAAACGCGACAGTTTCGGTGACGAAGGCGGCAGTGGCAGCAGCGGTTATGGCGGCGGTTTTGCCGGCGGCGGTGATCGCTTCGGTGGCGGCAGTGATCGTTTTGGCGGCGGCGGTGGCGACCGATTCGGTGGCGGCGGCGGCAGTGGCGGCGGCGGTGGTTTTCGCGGCGGTGGCGGCGGTGGCGGATTTGCCGGCGGCGGCGGTGGTGCCCGGGGCGGGATGCCAGCACAGGTTGTCGGCGAAGGTACCGGCATCGTAAAATTCTTCAATGGGCAAAAAGGTTTCGGCTTTGTTGTTCGTGATGATGGCGGCGAGGATGTTTTCGTTCACATCTCGGCCGTCGAACAAGCCGGACTTACCGGGCTTGCCGAGGGCCAACCGCTCGGTTTCACGCTCGTCGATCGCGGCGGAAAAGTTTCGGCAACCGATCTCAAGATCGATGGCGAACCGCTTCCCGTAACCGATCGTCCGCCCCCGCGTGACCGTGATGCGGCACCGCGCGAAGGCGGTTTCGGCGGCGGCGGCGGCGGCGCACCACAGCGACAGCTGACCGGTGAAAAAGCCAGCGGCACGGTCAAGTTTTTCAACGCAATGAAGGGCTTTGGCTTTATCCAGCGCGATGATGGACAGCCCGATGCATTCGTCCACATCTCGGCCGTCGAACGCGCCGGCATGACCACGCTGAACGAAGGCGACCGGCTCGAATTCGAACTTGAAGTCGATCGTCGTGGCAAACATGCCGCGGTCAATCTGGTGCCCGGCCAGCAATAAGCGTCTGGTTTTCTGCGAAACAAAGGGTCCGGCGCTATGTGGTGCCGGACCCTTTGTTTTTTGAGTGCTTGCCATGAGTTAAGGGATCAGCCCTCAAGCAGTTCAGCGCATATTCAATCCGTGACTCCCAGATATAGCGCCAACCGCCTCCGGAGACTATAATGCCGCTGTTCCGTCCTGCCCTGCTAATCTCTGCGTTCGCCGTTGCCGCACCGCTTTCGGCGCAAAGCGATGACCTGTTGTTAGTGTCTTCGCATCTGAAGGCCGTCACCACAATGACCGCCGATTTCACCCAGACCGATCGCGCGGGTAAAGTTCTGACCGGCACATTGACGATCAAACGTCCCGGCAAGATCCGTTTTCAGTATCAGGCGGGTATTCCGCTGCTGATCGTCGGCGATGGCAAGGCGCTGACTTTCATCGATTATTCGGTCAAGCAAGTTTCGCGCTGGCCGATCGGTAATTCGCCGCTCGGTGTGCTGCTCGATCCGTCGAAAGACCTGCGCAGTTTCGCGCGCACCGTGCCCGCAGGTGACAGCCGTGTCGTCCTTGCCGAAGCCCGCGATCCCCGCCGTCCCGAATTCGGTGCGATCACGCTTGCCTTTGCCCGCGAGGCCACGGCCCCGGGTGGTCTGCGGCTTCAGGGATGGGTCGCGCTCGATGCGCAGAACAACCGTACGTCGGTGCGCCTGTCTAACCAGCGCTTCAACATTGCCGTCAGCGACCAAGCGTTCACATGGCGCGACCCGCGACCGATGGGACCACGTCGATAATTTATGCGTTCATATTCACGACAGGTTGAGTGGGATATTAAATAAGAGTGAAATCGCAAAGCGGTGATGACGGGATTTCCCCCCTGTTACCCCGAATCCTCGCTGCGACACGCCTGCGTGACGAACGCTGGTTGGCCCTCGCTCCATGCCCCCGGAGCGGGGGCCCTTGCGTTTCTCGATACGCCGTCTTTGCGAGTGGCGCGGCTCTGGCGCCTTATCGGCATCCTCGCTAGATCGGCCCCATGAGGATTGCTTCCTGGAACATCAACTCCGTACGAGCGCGAATTGCGATTGTCGAACGGTTCCTGACCGAGCAAGCGCCCGACATTTTATGCCTTCAGGAAACCAAGGCGATGGATCCCGTTTTCCCGACGGAGATGTTCGCGCAAATGGGCTATATCTACCAGATGCTGTGCGGCCAGCCGATGCACCACGGCGTTGCGATCTTGTCGAAAATTCCGCTTATCGAGGACAACCGCCACGACTGGCAGGACAATGGCGAAGCGCGTCACATCGGGGCGCGTCTACCCAACGGTGTCCGCCTCGAAAACGTCTATGTCCCGGCGGGTGGGGATATTCCCGACCGCACCCTCAATCCGAAATTCGGACAGAAGCTCGATTTCGTCGAACGTATGACGCGCTGGTCGGAAACCCTTTACGACCCGACAATTATAGTCGGTGATTTCAACATCGCGCCGCTTGAATCGGATGTCTGGGGGCATCGGGAACTGCTGAACACCGTCAGCCACACGCCCATCGAAGTCGCGGCGCTTGAACGACTTCAGGCGGCGGGCAACTGGACCGACCTCGGTCGCCATTTCGTGCCTGCGCCGCAGCGCCTTTATACATGGTGGAGTTACCGCGCGAAGGATTGGGAAGCGTCGGATCGCGGGCGGCGGCTCGACCATATGTGGGCCACGCCCGATGTTGCGAAGCAGGCGGTAGCACATGTAGTTCACGAACCCTGCCGCAGCTGGGAAAGGCCTTCGGACCACGTGCCGCTCGTCACCGAGTTTGCGTTCTGATCGACGCACGATCTGCTGCCCGCGCGATTGATGCGCTCCGCCGCGGCTGGCCGGTTGCGGTCGGGCCGCTGCATCTGCTTGCTATCGAGACTGCGGACGACACGCGCTTGGCTGCCTTCGACCCCAATAGGTCGGCCAACATCCTCCTCGCCGGATCGCGCGCCGCAACGCTCAAACTCACCAATCAACGCGAAACCGGCGACTGTCAGGGGCCGGTCTTCGTCGCGCGGACGCCGTGGCTCGATCTGCCCGCAGCCCGCGCACTCGCTGATCCGGCAACCGACCTTGCCAATCCATTCCAGGGGCCATTTCAAGTCATTGAAAATCGGGAAACCACTGCCGCAGCGGCGGCACTCGAACTGGCCCGCCTCACCGGCATCCTCCCCGCCTTCTTCATGCGTGTCGATGGTGACGTCGAAGCATCGACAACGCCCGACGACATTGCTGCTTATGACGCGCCCGAACGTCTCGCCATCGTCGCGCGTGCGTTCCTGCCTGTCGATGCCAGCCAGACTGCCGAGATTGTCGCGTTCCGCAGCCCGGAGACGATATCCGAGCATGTAGCCTTGCTTATCGGCATCCCCGACGGATCACCGCCGCTTGTCCGCTTGCACAGCGAATGCCTGACGGGCGACGTGCTCGGGAGCCTCAAATGCGACTGCGGTCCGCAACTCCATGCCGCACTCCGCGAAATTGCGCAAAGCTGGGGTCTCCTGCTCTACCTGCGGCAGGAAGGGCGCGGGATCGGCCTGATCAACAAGCTGCGCGCCTATCAGTTGCAAGATCAGGGATATGATACGGTCGATGCCAACCTACGGCTTGGCTTTGCCGTCGATTCGCGTGATTTCGGCGTTGCCGCCCGGATGCTTACGCTGCTTAATACCCCGAGCATCCGCTTGCTGACGAACAATCCGGCAAAGGTTGCCGGACTTGAAGCGTCGGGCATCACGGTCATCGAGCGCGTTCCGCACCTTCTGCCGCCGAACCCGTACAACGAACGCTATCTCGCGACCAAACGCGACCGGACGGGGCATCAGCTCTAGGCGAGCAGCGCGGCGATTTCGTCGAAACTATGCGCGACCGACTGGGCGCCGCGCGCCCGCAACCGCTCGCCATGACCATCGCCACAATGTCGTCCGACCGCCAATCCGGCGACATGCGCGCCCGATGCGACCGCGCCGGTGACACCCACAACCGAGTCTTCGATGATGAGCGTTTGGGTGATGTCCGCACCCAACGCGGCGGCGGCATGCAGGTAAATGTCCGGCGCAGGCTTCCCGCGCGCCACATGCTCGCGGCCCGAATAGATGTGACTGCCGAAGTCCCCGCGCAATCCGATATGGTCGAGGTGGCGGGTAATCCAGCGCGTCGTGCTCGACGAGGCGATGGCGCGCGGCAAATCGGCCGGGAGCGTGCGGACGAATTCGATTGCGCCGGCAACGGCATCGAGCCCTTCGCGCATCACGCGCTCGTCTTCGGCTTCGCGCGCCGCGTGAAATGCGTCGGGGATCGGTGCACCGATCCAGTCCAGGACCGCGTCATGGAAATCAGCGCCGCCCAGTCCGGTGAACTTGTCCAACGCTTGTTCGACGGTCGTCGGGTGACCGAGCGATGTCAGCGTTGCCGCGACCTGTTGGCTACTGACATATTCACTTTCGATAAGAACACCGTCGAAGTCGAAGATGATTGCACTGAACCTCATCCGCGCGCCCCGAACAACGCGGTGCCGACGCGGATATACGTTGCGCCGAGTTTGACCGCGGTTTCGAAATCGCCCGACATGCCCATGCTCAGTTGATCAAGGCCGTGATAACGCGCCAGCTTGGCCAGCAGCGCAAAATACGGCGCGGGTTCGTGGTCGGCGGGCGGCACTGCCATCAGCCCGACGATGTGCACCCCTGCCTTCTGCGCTTCGGCGAGCAGGACGGGGATATCGCCGGTCGCGCAGCCGCCCTTTTGATCCTCTTCGCCGATGTTGACCTGAAGAAAGCAAGCGGGTTTGCGAACCATCTTGTCCTGCGCCTTGGCAAGGGCGCTTATCAATGACAACCGATCGACCGAATGAATGACGTCAAACAGCGCAACGGCTTCCTCGGCCTTGTTTGATTGCAATTGCCCAACGAGGTGCAGACGAATCTCGGGCGTGGCCTTGACCAGCGCTGGCCATTTCAACTGAGCTTCCTGGACGCGGTTCTCGCCGAAATCTCGTTGTCCCTCGGCAATCAAAAGTGCAATTTCCTCTGCAATTCTGGTTTTCGATACTGCGATCAATGTGGTTGCCTCGGCGGCCCGCCCCGCTGTTTTCGCGGCCTTGGCAATGGCGGCACACACATCGGCAAGGCGGGTTTCGGCTTCGGTCATTGGGCCGCTATAGGCAGCGATGTGTACCACCGCCACCCGCTCCCCCGACTCTGGCTGATGACCGATCCTCGGATCGACGATCTGGCGGCGGTGATCATGCGATTGCCGAAACGGTCGGGCATAATCTTTCGCCACTATCATTTGCCGCGACGTGAACGGCGAATGCTCTTTGACCGAGTGCGCAAACTGGCCAGGCGCCAGCGTCATCTGCTCTTGCTTGCCGACCGTCCGCGCGTCGCCTGGCAATGGGGAGCCGACGGAGCGCACGACCGGTCACGCCACCAGTCGCAGGGTGTTCGCACGGCCGCCGTCCATAACGTGCGCGAGGCAGCGTCAGCCAGGCGGCTGCGTGCAGATTTGATTTTCATCTCGCCCGTATTTGCAACGCGGTCGCACCCTGGCGCGCGGGGACTTGGACCCGTGGGCGTCGGGCAGATCATCGGCAACCAACGACATCGCACAATTGCCCTGGGCGGTATGACGGCCAGACGCGCAAAATCGCTTGCTGCGCTGAACCTTCATGGCTGGGCGGCCATTGACGCTCTTAGCCTGTCGAAGGGCTAGAATTTGAAAGCGGTTCCGACGTAGACGGCCTGACTATCGCGGCGATTATCGGTCACTGTCGGTCCCAGCCGGTCACGCTCGGCAGCGCGGTATTTCACGCCTGCGGTCAGGTCGATATTCCGAGTCAGCGAATAAGATCCGGTCATGCCTACTGATACTCCGGCCTCACCGGCAAGTGCTTTTGGTGTGTTCGGCGTTGCCCGGTCGCTGCCCAAAGCGAGACGCGTCGTGAATTTCTTGATGCTGTAGCTTACGCCGACATCGACAGCTTCACGACCGCCCAAGGCGCCGAGATCGACCTTTTCGACATCGCCCGAGAAAGCAAAGCGCTTCCAGCCCACCGCAACGCCAAGGTTATAGGCAATCGGCATGATGCTCGTCGTCGGTGCATCGACCAGCGCCATCCGGTCACCGCCCAAAGCCGCACCTGTCGTCCGCGCGCGCACAGCCACGGTGACTGACCGGTTAAGGCGAACACTTGCCGACGAAGGCGTGAAGCGCATGCCACTCGACGTGATGCCGCTGCGGGCGAGCAAGGCGGACAGGCGCGCGTCGGTCGTCGCCGGTGTAAACGACCCCAAACCACCGCGCGCATCGAGCGAAACGCGCGGCCGTTCAAAGCGTTGATTGTTTGACGCACCGATTGCAGGGGACAGGGCAAGGGCAAGCACAGATAGTGCCCCCGCCGATACCCCCAAAACGATGCCACTATGGCGCACGAATCGAATCCCTTGCTTTAATTTATAACATAGAGACGCTGTTGCGCGCGACCAACCCCCCGCGCTGTTTTACCATTGGCTGTTGCATATCGCACACATATCAAGGCCGATCGGGGGCTTGATCGCTTGCAGGGCGGGCAACACCGGCTATAACGCAGCGACTTGCGCCAACGGGTGCCGTATTTTCAAGGATTGCCATGCCCCGCCGTTTCTATACCGCCCTTGCGATTGCGCTTGTGACCACCACGGCTGCGTGCGGCAGCAAAGAAAAGCCAGGGCGCATCGCCGATCTGGCAGCGTCGAAAGTCACGACGATCGGCATCAATGCTTACTTGTGGCGCGCGGCACTCGACACAGTGTCGTTCATGCCGATCCTCCAGACCGATTCCAACGGCGGCGTGATCGTGACCGATTGGTATGTTAATCCGAGCTCGCCCAACGAGCGTATGAAACTCACCGTGACTGTTCTCGACCAGGATCTGCGCGCTGATGCGTTGCGCGTTGCTGCGTCACGGCAGGTGATGAACGGCGGGCAGTGGAATGACGCGCCGGTACAGGCGGCAACAATCCAAAAGCTTGAAGACATTATTCTCACCAAAGCGCGCGACTTGAGGCGCAGCGCCGTCGCGGGGTGAGCCTGTGAGTAGCAAGTTTCCCTGGAGCGCGGCAGATTCGCGCTGGCAAAAGACGTGGGAACAGCGCGGAACATTCACGGCCGATTCAAACAGCGACAAGCCTCCAGCCTATATCCTCGAGATGTTTCCCTATCCGTCGGGGCGGATCCACATGGGCCATGTTCGCAACTATGCGATGGGCGACGTGCTCGCGCGCTACAAGAAAATGACCGGCCATGCCGTGCTCCACCCGATGGGATGGGACGCATTTGGCATGCCCGCCGAAAACGCTGCGATGGAAAAGGGCGTGCATCCAGGCGAATGGACCCGCGCCAATATCGCCGCGATGCGTGCCCAATTGAAGCGGCTCGGCCTCGCTATTGACTGGACGCGCGAGCTAACGACGTGCGAGCCCGATTATTACGGGCATGAGCAAGCGCTGTTCCTCGATCTCTACAAGGCGGGGCTGGTTTACCGGCGCGAGTCGCGGGTGAACTGGGATCCGGTCGACATGACCGTGCTGGCCAATGAGCAGGTCATCGACGGGCGCGGTTGGCGGTCGGGAGCGCTCGTCGAGAAGCGCAAGCTGAATCAGTGGTTCTTGCGGATTACAGACTTTGCCGAGGATCTGCTCGAGGGTTTGAAAGGCCTTGAACAGTGGCCCGACAAAGTGCGGCTGATGCAGGAAAACTGGATCGGCAAGTCGGTGGGGATGCGGGCGTCGTTTGCGCTGAGCGATGGCAGCGATAGCATCGACGTGTTCACCACGCGGCCCGATACGATTTTCGGCGCGAGTTTCGTGGCGATTGCGTGCGATCATCCGCTGGCACAGGAACTTGCGGCGAACCGCTATGCACTCGAGCGGTTTATCGAACAGTGCAAACTCGGCGGGACGAAGGCAGCGGAGATCGAAACGGCTGAAAAGCTCGGGTTCGATACCGGCCTGACGGTCGATCATCCGTTCGATCCCACGCTGAAGCTGCCCGTGTTTGTCGCAAATTTTGTGCTAATGGATTATGGCACCGGTGCCGTAATGGGTGTGCCTGCGCATGACCAGCGCGATCTGGAGTTTGCGCGGAAATATGGGCTGCCTGTGCGGCGCGTTGTCGCCGATGGCGATGTGGTCGATCCTTTTTTCCGAGGCAACGAGGCCTATATCGGTCCCGGCAAACTTGTAAATTCGGGCGTTTTAAACGGTATGGACGTCAAAACGGCCAAAGCCACCGTCATCGCTCGTGGCGAGGCGGAAGGCTGGGGAGAGGGGCAGACGCAATATCGACTGCGCGACTGGGGCGTGTCGCGGCAGCGCTATTGGGGGACGCCGATCCCGATTATTCACTGCGATTTTTGCGGTGTTATGCCCGTGCCGCGCTCGCAACTGCCGCTGGTTCTGCCCGAGGA
>JAYUYR010000119.1:0-6386 GCA_043752405.1 Sphingomonas sp.
ACCGTCGGATGTTACCTTTACGATGTTGCCCTGAAAACCGAGCTCACGCGCGCCGGTTATGTCGTGGCACCTCGTGACTGGCGGCGGGCGGCGCATAAATGTGCCGACGCCATCTATGCGCGCCTGTCGGGTGAAAGCCCGTTCTTCGACAGCCGCGTGGCCTATATCGCCGAGACTGGCCCAAAGGAAAACCGCGTCAAGCGCCTTGCGATCATGGATTCGGACGGAGCGAACCACCGCTTTCTGACCAATGGCCAGAACATCGTTCTGACGCCGCGTTTCTCGCCCGATTACAAGTCGATCGTCTACCTGAGCTATGCCGGCAAACGCCCGCGCATTTATGTCTATGACATCGGCAGCGGCAAGCAGCGGATGGTCACAGAGGGCGGATCGGCCGCGTTCGCGCCACGCTGGTCGCCCGATGGCCGCACCATCCTCTATTCGATGGCGGTGGCGGGCAATACCGACATTTATGCCATCCCCGCGACCGGCGGCTCGCCGCGCCGTTTGACCAATTCGCCGGGCATCAATGTCGGTGGCAGCTTCTCGCCGAACGGCCAGCGCATTGTCTTCGAAAGCGACCGTTCGGGATCACAGCAGCTATATGTGATGAACGCCGACGGTTCGAACCAGCAACGGATCAGCTTTGGCGGCGGGCGTCATGCCACGCCCGAATGGTCGCCGCGTGGTGACCTGATTGCCTTCACCAAAATCGCGGGTAACTTCCGGATCGGCGTCATGTCGCCCGCGGGCGGCGGCCAACGGTTGCTTACGAACAGCTGGCAGGACGAAGCACCGACCTGGTCACCGAATGGCCGCGTCATCCAGTTCTTTCGCACCAGCCAGGGCCGCGGCGGCAAGTCGTCGCTATGGCAAGTCGACTTGACCGGGGTCAACGAACGCCGCCTGCCCACCCCGGTCGATGGATCGGACCCAACTTGGGGTCCACTTCTCCCCTAGTTACGAAGGAAAGGACCACCATGATGCGCTCCCCCACGACTCTGATGATTGCCGCTTCGCTGCTCGCGCTTGGCGCTTGTGCCAAGAAGCCGCCCAAGGACCTGCCGCCTGCGCCGGTCGATACGACAGGGCCAGTGACGCCCATTCCGACGAGCACTGCTGTGATCCCCGGCAGTCAGGAGGATTTCGTGGCAACGGTGTCGTCGGACCGCATCTTCTTTGACACTGACTCGTCCGAAGTCGACGGTTCCGATCAGGCCACACTTCAGTCGCAGGCGGCATGGCTGGGCAAATATCCCGAAAAGCGTATCACCGTCGAAGGCCATGCCGACGAACGTGGCACGCGCGAGTATAACCTCGCGCTGGGCGAACGCCGCGCCAACGCGACCAAGAACGCCTTGGTTGCGCTGGGCGTATCGACCCCGCGGATCACCACCGTCAGCTATGGCAAAGAACGCCCCGACGCGACCGGATCAGATGAGGACGCCTATGCCAAGAACCGCCGCGCCGTGACGGTCACAGTGCAGTAATAGCTCAAAAGCCAAATCTGCTAATCTAAAGCCTGGTCGAGCAGCTGCGCCAGTCGCATCCCGCCGCGTACAATCTGCAAGCGCACGACCGGCACCAGCGCTGCAATCTTTGTCTGGTCGAGCATCGCCCGCCCCGGCACCGGCGCGCACGGATCGCCCAGCGCAACGCCGTAAGCTGCATCGTGTGCGACCTGCCAGCTTTCGCGGCTCCAATCAGCGACAGTCCCCGCCGCCAAATCGGCGCGCGCTTCGGTAATCAGTGCTGGTGGGGTCGAAATCGCGCGTTCGGCGAGATAGCCGTCCCACACGCTGTGTATATTCAGGCGCGATCCGGCAAACATCCCGTACGTCGCTCTCAGATCATTGCCGCCACGGTCGTTCCGGTCGCCGGCGTGAAGTGGCATGTGCAAATCGCCGACAAAATGGACGAGAAAGGCCAGCGCCATGAGACGTTCGCGTGGGTTCAACGCCTTATCCGACAGCAGTTTGGCATTACGTGTAATCTGTGCCGACACGCAATGGCCGTCCCTGCACGCTGCGGTCAGGTCGAACGGTTTGCAGATATCGACATTCTGGTAATGCCAGCTGAAGGCGTAATTAAATCGATCTTTCAACCCCTTGATGCAGTCCGCCCACACGCTTGCCTGCTCAATGGTTCTCACGGGACAGGTCGGCGTGTCGAGATCGCGGCTGTGGCGAAGCAGTGCCGCAACCCGCGCGCGTGTTTCGGGGCGGACTTTTGCCATCGCAATCTGTGCCGTCGTCGCGTGGCCATATTCCCACCATGCGTGAGCGGGTGCCGAAATCACCGCCAACAACAGGACGAGCGCACGGAGGATCGACATCGGCACTATCCCTCATCCCCCATGCGCAGTGCCGCGATGAACGCTTCCTGCGGGATGCTGACCGATCCATATTCGCGCATCCGTTTCTTGCCCTCTTTCTGTTTTTCGAGTAGCTTTTTCTTGCGGCTCGCGTCGCCGCCATAGCATTTTGCGGTCACGTCCTTGCGCATCGCGGCGATGGTTTCGCGGGCGATGACCTTGCCGCCGATCGCCGCCTGAATCGGAATTTTGAACAAATGGCGGGGAATGAGATCCTTCAGTCGTTCACACATACCGCGCCCGCGCGTTTCGGCTGTGCCGCGGTGAACGATCATGCTCAGGGCATCGACCGCCTCGCCGTTGACCATGATGCTCATCTTGACGAGATCGCCAAGACGGTGGCCGATCTGATGATAGTCGAAGCTGGCGTAACCGCGCGAGATGCTTTTCAACCGGTCGTAAAAATCGAACACGACTTCGTTAAGCGGCAATTCATAGGTCACTTGCGCGCGACCGCCCACATAAGTGAGGTTCTTCTGGATACCGCGGCGGTCCTGACAGAGTTTCAGGATCGAACCGAGATATTCGTCGGGGACGTAGATCGTCGCTTCGATCCACGGTTCCTCGATACTGTCGATCTTGTTGGGTTCGGGCATGTCCGACGGATTGTGGAGGTGGAGAACGCCCTGCCCGTGATTAAGGTGGATTTCGTAGATCACCGACGGCGCGGTCGTAATCAGGTCGAGATCATATTCGCGCGTCAGGCGCTCCTGGATAATTTCAAGATGAAGCAGCCCTAGAAAGCCGCAACGGAAGCCAAAGCCCAGAGCGGCGCTGCTTTCGGTTTCAAACGAGAAGGACGCATCGTTCAATCGCAGCTTTGAAATGCTCTCGCGCAGCTTGTCGAAATCGGCGGCATCGACAGGGAACAGGCCGCAGAAAACGACCGGCTGGACTTCCTTGAAGCCCGGCAGCGCTTCGAGCGCCGGACGCTTGGCGTCGGTAATCGTGTCGCCGACGCGAGTTTGCGCGACTTCCTTGATCTGCGCCGTGATAAATCCGATTTCGCCCGCCGCGATCTCAGTAAGGATTTCCATCTTGGGCCGCATACAGCCGACCCGGTCGACGAGGTGCCTGGTCCCCGCTGCCATGAAGATGATTTCCTGCCCTTTACGGATCACACCGTCGATGACTCGGATGAGGATAACGACGCCAAGATAGGGATCATACCAGCTGTCGACGAGCATGGCCTTTAGCGGCGCATCACGGTCGCCCTTGGGCGGGGGAATGCGCGCGATGACCGCGTCGAGGACGTCTTCGATGCCGATGCCCGATTTTGCGCTGGTCAGGATCGCGTTCGATGCGTCAAGCCCGATGATGTCCTCGATTTCCTTGCGCACCATCTCGGGCTCGGCGGCGGGCAGGTCAATCTTGTTGATGACCGGCACGATTTCATGGTCATGCTCGATTGACTGATAGACATTGGCGAGCGTCTGCGCCTCGACGCCCTGCGCTGCATCAACCACGAGCAACGCGCCCTCACAGGCGGCCAAGCTTCGGCTGACTTCATAGGCGAAGTCGACATGGCCCGGAGTGTCCATGAGGTTCAACTCATAGCCCTTCCAGTCGAGACGCACCGTCTGGGCCTTGATCGTGATGCCGCGTTCTTTCTCGATATCCATATTGTCGAGAACCTGCGCCGACATTTCGCGTGCGGTCAGCCCACCCGTCGTTTGGATCAGCCGGTCGGCCAGCGTTGATTTGCCATGATCGATATGCGCGATAATCGAAAAGTTACGAATTTTGTCCAGAGGTGTCATGGGAACGGCCCTAGCCGAGCGTGAAGCGCCCTGCTAGAGACCGTTTTGAAACTGGGTCGCACCATGTTTTTGTCACGCGCCAGCCAAAAAGGACGCGCGTGATCACCTAGGGGATCATCATGCGTTATCTTATCACCATCGCGGCCGCGACCGCGCTTTTCACGACTCCTGCGCTGGCGCAGGTCGACAAGAAAGCCTCGTCGGGCAAACAGGCCCAGACCAAGGGCGAAATGCAGATTCCGCGCTGTGCCAAGCGCATCGGCACGGTTGCCATCGTCGAACCCGATACCCAGTGGTGGCGCGAATATAATCTGGGCAGCCCCGAAAACATCCTAAAAGTCTTTGTCCAGCAATCGGGCTGTTTCGGCATCGTCAACCGCGGCCGCAGCATGCAGAGCCGTGCGATGGAACGCGCAATGGCAGATTCCGGCGAACTGCAACGCGGGTCGAACCTGGGCAAGGGGCAGGTTAAGACCGCCGACTATTATCTCGAGCCCAATATCGTCACCGCGAACCGCAATTCAGGCGGCGGCGGCGCCGGTGCAGCGATCGGCGCGCTGGGCGGCTTGTTCGGCGGCGCGGGGCGTCTCATCGGCGCCGTTGCCGGCGGCATCAATGTGAAGAAGGGCGAAGCCAATGTCACCCTGTCCATCGTCAATGCCCGCACGACCGAAGAAGAAGCGCTGACACAGGGCTATGCCCGCAAGTCGGACGTGAGCTTTGGTGCTGGCGGTGGCGGCGGGTCATGGGGCCTGTTCGGCGGCGCTGCCGGCGGTGGCTATCAGGATACCGCGTTGGGCCAGATCATCGTGCTGGCCTATCTCGACGCCTATACCAAGCTCGTGACCGAACTCGGTGGCCTGCCCAGCAATGCCGCCGCAGCAGCACCGCAGGCGACATCTAACCGCTGACAGTTGCGACCCCTGACTTGCACAGGGCGGCGGACGCGCTAGCATCCGCCGCCAGAGCACGAGAGGGGACGCCATGCGCCATATCGCGATCATCGGATCGGGGCCGGCAGGCTATTACACCGCGGAGGCAACCCGAAAGCTGTTCGGCGATGACGTCCGTGTCGACATCATCGACCGGCTTCCCGTCCCCTACGGCCTGATCCGTTCGGGGGTCGCGCCCGACCATCAGTCGATCAAGGCGGTTTACCGGCGTTATGAAGCCGTTAATCTGTCCGACACCGTGCGTTTTGTCGGCAATGTAACCGTCGGGAAAGATGTCAGCATTGCCGAGCTGCAAGGCATTTACGACGCGGTCGTTCTGGCGACGGGCGCGCCCGACGACCGCAAACTCGACATTCCGGGCGCGGATTTGCCAGGTGTTGTTGGCTCTGCGGCATTCGTCGGCTGGTATAACGGCCATCCCGATCATGCGGCGATCGAACCCGCGCTGCACGGTCCCGGCGCGGTCGTCATCGGCAACGGCAATGTTGCACTCGATGTGGCGCGAATATTGTCCAAGACGCGCGCCGAGTTTGCGGGGTCGGACATTGCCGCCCACGCCCTCGATGCGCTCGATGGTTCCGGCATTGTCCGCATCTCGGTGCTTGGGCGCCGGGGCCCGCACCAGATCGCGATGACGCCAAAGGAATTGGGCGAGCTCGGCCACCTCGAACGCGCGCAACCATATGTCGATGCTGCCGACCTGCCACCGGTTGCGGACGATGCCCTGCTTGAGCCCGGCATGCGCAAATCGGTGACGCACCTGCGCGATTTCGCCGCCACAGCGCTGAGCGGAAAACAGGTCGCCATCGATTTCGATTTCTTCGCCATGCCGCTACGGATCGAAGGGGACGGAAAAGCAGAACGCGTGATCGTCGAACGCACTCGGCTCGACACTGATCTGCGCTCGGTCGGCACGGGCGTGACCTACGCGATCCCTGCCAGCCTTATCGTTGCGTGCATTGGATACCAGACCCCGCCGATCGACGGTGTCCCCTATGAACATGGCCGCGGCCGCTTTGCCAACAGCGACGGCCGCATCCTGCCTGGCCTTTATTGCGTCGGCTGGGCAAAGCGCGGGCCGAGCGGCACCATCGGCACCAACCGGCCCGACGGCTATGCCGTGGCCGATCTGATCGCGGCGGACATCGGCGACGGGGCAGGCAAAACGGGCCGCCCTGCCCTCGATGCCTTGTTGGGAAGCCGTGGCATCGATGTGGTGACGTTCCGCGACTGGCAGCGGATCGAAGCCGCTGAAATCGCACGGGCGAGGGACGGATCGCCGCGCGAGAAATTCACCCG
>JAYUYR010000120.1:0-6335 GCA_043752405.1 Sphingomonas sp.
GCGCGTTACTTAATTGGCTTGGTGCTTGGCTTTCCGTGGGCGACGCTTGCGGTAAATTTAATCGGTGGCCTTGCGATGGGATTGCTTATCGGCAGTCTGCCACGTGACAGCGAGAGCTGGAGATTGTTTGCCGGTGTGGGTGTGCTGGGCGGCTTCACGACGTTCTCGGCATTCGGACTTGAGACCTGGACCATGTTGGAGCGGGGGCAGCTTTGGTCTTCCGCTCTGTATATCACGGCCAGCGTCGTCGGCGTGGTTTTGCTAACGGGCCTCGGCATTTGGATTTCCCGCGTATGACCGACACTGTCCGCCAGTTTACCGTTGCCCCCGATGATGACGGCATAAGGCTCGACCGCTGGTTCAAGCGGCATTTGCCCGACGCCAGCTTCAATATCGTCTCGCGCTGGGCACGGACGGGACAGCTCCGTGTTGACGGCGCGCGCTCGACACCCGGCGACCGGATCGTCGCAGGCCAGATCATCCGCGTGCCCCCCGCCGAGCCCGGCACGGCCAAGGTTGCGTCCGAGCGGCCCAAGCGTGCCGTCTCCAACCTAACCGACGATGAAATCGCCTTTGCGCAGAGTCTGGTTCTCTACAAGGACAATGCGGGCCTCGTTCTCAACAAGCCGCCTGGCCTTGCGACGCAAGGGGGCAGCGGCACGGTCGATCATGTCGACCGCCTGCTCGATGCGCTGACCTATGAAAGCAAGGGGCGGCCCAAGCTCGTCCACCGCCTCGACAAGGACACGTCGGGTGCGCTTCTCATCGCCCGCACCCCGCGTGCCGCCGCGCATTTCGCGACCGCCTTTTCCAGCCGCACTGCGCGCAAAGTCTATTGGGCGATCATCGTCGGCGTGCCCGACATCCACGACGGCATGATCGAATTGCCTATTGCAAAGCAGCCTGGCACCGGCGGCGAGAAAATGCACGTCGATGAAAAAGAGGGTAGCCCCGCGCGGACGCGATACCGCGTCGTCCAGCGCGCGGGCAATGTCGCCGCTTGGGTCGAGCTACAGCCTTTTACCGGGCGCACACATCAGCTCCGCGTCCACATGGCCGCCATCGGCCACCCGATCGTCGGTGACGGCAAATATGGCGGCAAGGCGAGCTTCCTGACCGGCACCGTCAGTCGCAAGATGCACCTGCACGCACGGCGCATCCGCGTCGAGCATCCCGATGGCGACATCATCGACGTGACTGCCGACCTGCCGCCGCATTTCAATGAAACGCTCGACGACCTGGGTTTCGACATCGAGACCGGCGACGTGATGGTCCTCGACGAAGTGAAATTCTCGGCAACTCCCGAAGGCAAGGCGCGCGCTGCGCTGAACAAGGCGAAGTCGGCGCGCAAGGAACGCAAGGGCGAACGCCGCGCGCGCGGGTCAATTCCGGCTAAGCAGTCGACGAGAAAGAAATAGTGCACCCAAATCCCCAATACCGCTTCGAAGACCGTGACGCGATGCGTGCCTTCGCTACCGAGATCGGGTTCGGGATGCTGTTTGCCGCCACGCACGACGGGCCGCGCGTGGTGCATATCCCGTTTGTGTTTCTCGACGAGGACCGCGTCGGTTTTCACATCGCGCGCGGAAACGGGATCGTGCGCGGGCTGGAGGACGGCGAAGCACTGTTCGTGGTCAATGGCCCAGACGCATATATAAGCCCTGATTGGTACGGCATCGATAATCAGGTGCCGACATGGAATTACCTGACGCTCGAAATGCAGGGCGCGGTCACAAAAATGGATCGCGAAACGCTTATCGCGCAGGCTGATGCCTTGTCGTGGCAACATGAAAGACGGCTCGCGCCCAAGCCCGTCTGGACGCGCGATAAGATGGCCGACGGGCTGTTCGACAAGATGCTCGGCGCGATCATCGGTTTTGAAATGCGTGTTACCGGCTGGCGCGGCACGGCGAAGCTGGGGCAGAATAAGTCGCCGGAAGTCCGCGCGCGGGTTGCTGATGCGCTCGAGGTGCCCGGGCAACGGGCGATGGCGCTTCTGATGCGTAATCTGACATGACCAACCGCCTCGCCATTTTCGATTGCGACGGAACGCTGGTCGATTCGCAGGCGAACATCTGCATGGCAATGGACGACGCATTTGCGACTGCGCGGCTCGATCCGCCGGGACGAGTGGCGACGTTGCGTGTGGTGGGCTTGAGCTTGATCGAAGCGATGCAGGTGCTGCTTCCCGACGCCGATGACGCGCTTCACCGCGCGATGGCCGAGCATTACAAGCAAGCCTTCTGGCGGTTGCGCGGCAACGGGTTGGTCGAGGAACCGTTGTATGAGGGGATCGCCGAGGCCATCGACGCGCTGGAAGGCGATGGCTGGCTGCTTGGCGTAGCGACAGGGAAGTCCGATCGTGGCCTTGCCATGTGCCTCGAGCAACATGGCCTGACAAAGCGGTTTATCACATTGCAAACCGCGGACCGCCACCCGTCCAAGCCACATCCTTCGATGATCGAAACCGCCATCGCCGAAGCCGGTTCGTCGCCCGCAACCACGGTCATGATCGGCGACACCAGTTTCGACATGCTGATGGCGCGCGCCTCGGGAGTGCGGGCGCTGGGTGTGTCATGGGGTTATCATGCGCCCGACGACCTCCACGCGGCGGGTGCGCATGCCGTGGCAACGCATCCGCGCGAATTATTGGAGCTGACATGACCGACGTTCCTGGTTCTGGCCATGACCCCGCCCGTGCCCGCTTTTTCGCGCTTGGCCTCATCCGCCTGGGCGGCGTGGTGCTGGCGTTTGTTGGCATTTCGATCATCGCCAAACGCTGGGTCGAACCAGCCGAGATTATCGGCGGGGTTTTGCTGTTCATTGCAGCGATTGACGTGCTGGTCGTGCCGTTGATCCTCGTAAAGCGGTGGCGGACACCGAAGTGAGCTTTGGCCGCAATGACGACAACGAAGAAAAATGAAACGCTTCTGGAAAACCGTCACGGTCGACAACGGCACGATCCTCCTCGACGGACGTTTGGTCAAAACGCCGGGCCGAATAACGTTGCAGCTACCGACGTCGCAGCTAGCCGAGGCGGTCGCCGATGAATGGCGCGCAGTCGGCGCGGAAATTAAACCGCACGAGATGCCGCTCACCGGCCTCGCCAATGCCGCCGTCGAACGCACACCTGCTGCCGAAACGCTCGCGGTATATGGTGAGACCGATTTGCTTTGCTATCGCGCCGGGGCACCGCCCGAACTTTCAGCACGTGAGGGTGACGTGTGGGATCCGCTGCTTGATTGGGCACGCAAGCGCTTCGACATATCGTTTATAGTCACGTCAGGGATAATCCACACCGCGCAGCCGCCCGAAACCGTGCGACGACTGGCGGCGGCAGTGGCGGCTTACGATGACTTTCACCGCACTGCACTGTCGCCGCTGGTCACGATCGGCGGGTCGCTTGTCGTGGCGCTGATGCTGGCAGAGGGTGCGATCACGCCCGATGCCGCCTTCGATGCCTGCCATCTTGACGAGCTATGGCAGGCCGAACTGTGGGGCGAGGACTGGATGGCGACCGATGCTCGTGCCGCGCGCCGCGCCGACTTCCTCAGCGCCGCGCAGTTCTTGACGTTGCTATGAAGGCCGGGTCAGTCCGCGGATGAAGCCGATCAGGCTCGTTTGGCGGCTGCGCTTCAATCGTTCGGCGGCAAGGATCGTTTTCACTTCGGCAAAGCAGCGATCCACATCGTCATTGACCAGCACATAATCATAGCCGTCCCAATGCGCGATTTCGGAACCCGCGCGGGCCATGCGCGCTTCGACGACTTTGGGCGCATCGGTCGCGCGGCCGGCGAGGCGGCGATGCAGCTCGTCCATCGACGGTGGCAGGATGAAGACACGGACGACGTCGCCACCTGCTTGCTGGTGAAGTTGCTGCGCACCCTGCCAGTCGATATCGAACAGCACATCGCGGCCGCGTGACAGGATCGCGTCGACCGGCGCGTGCGGCGTGCCGTAGCGGTGGCCAAAGACATGCGCCCATTCAAGGAACTCGCCCACCGCGACCATGGCCCGAAACCGTTCAAGATCGACGAAATGATAGTCTTTGCCGTCAACTTCGCCGGGACGCATCGGTCGCGTGGTTGCCGATACCGACATCTCGAGGCCATTGTCGGCGGCAAGCAATTTGCGCGCAATGGTCGATTTACCGGCACCCGACGGCGAGGAGAGAACGAAGAGGAGGCCTCGACGGGCAAGCGGGAATGTTGCGGGCATGGCCGCTCTTGCCGTGACGCGACGGGCGCGTCAACGTGGACTGTCGGCCGTCTCGGGTGCGGCTATTGGATAAGAGTCGTGTCTGACTTGCTACGGTGTCGATCAAGCAGCTTCTTGCCGACATAGGCACCGCCGAGCACCAGACCGAACGGTCCCAATCGCCGAAGAGCACCCGCAGCGACTGTGCCCAGCACCATGCCCTTCATGCCCCCGCTACCGTCGCGACGGTCAATTTCGCGTCCGACGAGCGCGCCGATAAGTTTTCCAATCATGCCGATGTCCCTTTCCCAATCATCGCAGAAGGACTCACGAGACGGTCAAATGTTTCCGCGTCGATAAAATTTAGCGCAAGCGCGGCCTGCTTGAGCGTGAGGTTGGCGTGGTGTGCATGCTTGGCGATGTGCGCTGCCTTGTCATAGCCAATCTCGGGGGCAAGTGCTGTGACGAGCATCAGCGAGCGGTCGACCAGCTCGGTAATCCGTGCGCGATTGGGTTCGATGCCGTCGATGCAGCGTTCGGCAAAACTGGTCATCGCCGTGCTTAGAAGGTCAATTGACCGCAGAACATTCGCGCCAATCATCGGCTTGAACACGTTGAGTTCGAGGTGGCCCTGCATCCCGCCAACCGTGATGGCCATGTGATTGCCGATCACCTGCGCACAGACCATCGTCATCATTTCACACTGTGTCGGGTTGACCTTGCCGGGCATGATCGAGCTGCCGGGTTCGTTTTCAGGGAGGTAAAGCTCGCCGATCCCCGCGCGCGGACCGCTGCCGAGCAGGCGGATGTCGTTGGCGATCTTGGTCAATGACACGGCGAGCGTATTGAGCGCGCCCGATAGCTGGACGAGCGCGTCATTGGCGGCAAGTGCAGCGAATGGATTGGGGGCGGGTCGGAAGGGGAGTTGGGTCAGCGCCGATATTTCGACCGCCATGTCGTCCGCAAAGCCATCGGGCGCGTTCAGGCCGGTCCCGACTGCGGTTCCGCCCTGCGCGAGTTCGAGGCAATCGGGAATCGTCGCATCGATCCGCGACTTGCCCGCGACCAGTTGCGCGACATAGCCCGAAAACTCCTGGCCGAGTGTCAGCGGCGTCGCGTCCTGCAAATGCGTCCGCCCGATCTTGATGATCTCTCGCCAGTCGAGCGCTTTGGCCGACAGGCTGTCGCGAAGGATGTCGAGTGATCCGAGCAGCCGCCTATGGACAGCAAGCATCGCCGCGATGTGCAGCGCCGTCGGAAAACTGTCGTTCGACGATTGCGACATGTTCACATGGTCGTTCGGATGCACCGGCACTTTGCCGCCGCGCGTCTCCGTGAGCGCTTCGTTGGCGATTCCCGCGATCACTTCGTTGATGTTCATGTTGGACTGTGTGCCGCTGCCGGTCTGCCAGATGACCAGCGGAAACTGGTCGTCATGCTTCCCCGCTGCGACTGCCGAAGCTGCCGTCTCGATCGCGTCAGCTATCTTGGCATCAAGCCCATGCACCCGGTTCACACGCGCTGCCGCCTGTTTCACCAAGGCGAGCGCGTGGATGATCTCGATGGGCATCACTTCACGCGAACTGAAGGGGAAATTGTCGATACTGCGCTGCGTCTGTGCGCCCCAATAGGCACTGCCGGGAACCTCAATGGGGCCGAAACTGTCGGTCTCGGTGCGGATAGAGGTCACTTCTTCCGCTTGAAATCCACCGCGACGACGTTCGATCCGTCCTCGACCGGCTCGAACGGCGCATCATTACCGGCGACATCGTGCAGCGCGGGGCCTTCGCTGTCACCCGACACCTGGAATTGCAGCGCAAAGTTGACGGCCGGATCGACAAATCCAGTAATCGAAGCAAAAGGAATGAATAGCCGCGCGGGGATGGCATTGAAGGTTAGGCCGACTTCGAACGCGGCGTCATGCACTTTCAAATCCCAGAATTTGTTCTGCAGCACGATGGTCATTTCGTCAGGAAACCGCGCAATCAAATGCTTGGGAATATCGACGCCGGGGGCAGTCGTCTTGAACGTGATATAGAAATGATGATTGCCGGGCAGCATTCCGTCATGCGGAATCTGCCCCAGTACGCGCCCGACAACCGCGCGCAGTGCTTCCTGGACGATGTCGTCATAGGGAA
>JAYUYR010000121.1:0-6303 GCA_043752405.1 Sphingomonas sp.
GCGACTGCTCGCCCGCCCGGTCTGCATGATCTTTCTGCTCGTCGAGGTGCCGGCAGACCGGCTGATGGCTTATCAGCATAGCAGGCCGGCAAACTTCATAACGGCCAAGGGAACGGGCAAGCTCGCCGGCTCTCTCGCCGCCGCTGAGCGCCTAGGGTTCATGCTTGATCAATCGCTCGGCGCTGGCGATACTAAGATGGACGTTTTTCTCGAGGGCGTGGGACTGGCTGTGCACGTCGGCCCTGCGGAACTGCCATTTCGCGGTCGGCTTGGCACGATCAAGGTGACCAGTTCGCTCGATCTTGGCCGTCTACTGTTTCGTCTCGCCGGCATGCATGACGGACGCACGATTTTATGATCGACCACGCCCAGAATAGCCCGGAGCGGCGCGCGCGCGCGATGGCACGAGCCGCCATCGTGCTACATCTTGGCAGCCCGCCCAACCAGCTCCATCGGGAGGCCGGCGGCCTCACTAATTTCGTTTATCGCGCCAAGCACATCGACGGCGACTTTATCGTACGGCTGAGTTCCGATCCAGCGAAGATCAATATCTATTTGAAGGAGCAGTGGGCAATCTCGCGTGTTAGGGAAATAGGCGTGCCGGTCCCTGAGGTTCTGGAGGTCGGAAACCAGGTCGGCTGTCCATACATGATCGCCCGCGCCGTGCCGGGCTGCCCAGCGACGAATCATCCCGATCGGCTCAAGATTGTCGAGGAGCTTGGCCGTATTGCAGCACTCGTTCACACTGTTGGAACGGAGGGCTTCGGCGAAACTTTCGACTGGTCGCAGAACCGCCTCTCGCGAGCCGAAAGCTGGTCTGATTTTCTCCACAATCAACTCGACGTCGACCGTCGGGTGGCGGTGCTGGTGAATCAGCACATGCTCAGCATCCGTCAGGCGAAGGCGCTTAAGACGGAGCTGCGGCGAATTGAGACTTGGACCGAGGCGCCGGCGCTTAACCACGGGGATCTGCGCCTGAAGAACCTCCTCGTCGATAAAAAGGGCCGCGTCACGGCGCTAATCGACTGGGAGTTCTGTCAGTCCGCAATCGCGCCGTACTGGGAACTCTCGCTTGCGCTGCACGATCTATCGATCGATCAGAAGCAGGCGCTGCTCGTGGGATATGGCCTGTCGCAAGCGGCGTTGCTCGAGATGGCGCCAGCATGGAAGGCCTTCAATATCCTGAACTATGCGCCTTATATCGAGCGAGCGCTGTCGAATGGCGACCAGCTCAAACTGCAGGCTTTTCGTTCCCGCCTGAGCGGTGCGCTCGACCTTTATTCGCTTTGGTGATATGCGTTGCTCGGGTACTTCTTATCGGCAAGATCGCTAGCGCTATCTGGTTTCGGGCAAAACGTGGTTGGCCTCAAATCGTCGGAAATTAGAAGCGCGCGGTCCTTATCGGCCCCGACCCTTGTCGCGTGGCGGACGGTCGGGCGGCACGGCATCGGGCGACTTCGATCCGCGCGACATCATTTGGGCATAGCGTTTGGCGAACACTTCAGGCTTAGCGTTCGTCTTTTCATGCTAAGCTAGAGAATTGCGAACATCGCCCGCCAGCTTGCGATCGTCGGCATTGCCGGTCGCGTCGAGCTCTGCCGCCGTTTGGTTGTAAGCAGCCGTATTTCCTTCCCGCGTCGTGTTCCAGCCGAAACAAACTCGGGCAGCGCTTCCCGACCGCGCGCGACAGCGATCGCATGCGCGTTGGTTCTGCGGTCTGCATCCGTCATCTGACGACTACCATCACTCCGTAACCGCCCCCGAATTTTGATAAGCGCAATGCCCGTCCCCGCAACGCCCTTTCCTTGCGAGCGACACGGCGTTGCTTCGGCAGCAACGCCACCTAATGATAACAGGCGACAGTGAATTTAAGTTCGATTTATGTGCAAGAAACTGTTTAAGTTTCTAGGCGCGTCCCACTTTTTGAACGGCTCGTTCTTGTGGAAAGCGATGTCAGCTATGCGCGCTTTGCGGTCATTCAATGCCCTTTATGTCTTCCTCAATCGCAGCGTTGTAGGCAATGAATACGCCGAAGAATTCAGCAATCGTGAATGGCGTGGTCATGCTGCTACAAATCTCGACGTTGTCGCGAAGCGAGGAATGCAGGTCGGCACCTTCATACTGCAGTTCCGACCAGCAGCCCGATGCCGGCCGTGATTGCCATCGCCAATGCGCCCCAGAAAGTGACGCGTAGCGTTGCCGCCCAAACCGGTGCGCCGCCTGCACGCGCGCCAACCGCGCCGAGCAGCGCCAAGAATATCAGCGACGCAACCGCTACAGCCGTTATCAGCCATGCGCCGGGCACGACGATCACGATTGCCAGCGGTAAGGCGGCTCCACAGGTAAACGTCGCAGCAGATGTGAACGCAGCCTGGACCGGCCGCGCGGTTGTCATCTCCGAAATGCCGAGCTCTTCACGCGCGTGGGCAGCAAGCGCGTCCTTTGCCATGAGCTGGCGAGCAACCGCCGACGCCGTCGATGGGTCGACGCCACGTGCAACATAGATTTGTGTGAGCTCATTGATCTCGGCATCGACATCGTTCGTTAGCTCGTTGCGCTCGCGCGCAAGATCGGCGTGTTCGGTGTCGGACTGCGAGCTGACCGATACATATTCGCCCGCCGCCATCGACATCGCGCCTGCAACGAGGCCTGCCGCACCTGCGATCAGGATCTCGCTCGGTTTCGACGCTGCCGCCGCGACTCCGATAATTAGACTGGCGGTCGAGACAATCCCGTCATTCGCCCCAAGCACGGCTGCGCGCAGCCAGCCGATCCGCGACACGAGATGGCGTTCGGCATGGAGATGAAGTCTAGTCAATGTGGGGTTCACCCGTGCCCGACTCATCGCCGCCGCTGTCGCCCACTTCGACATGAGCGCCCGGTTGAAAAGCACCAGGATCGATTACTGTAGCCCCATAGGCGGCAGCACCGATCACAATGGCCGCAATGGGGGTCGCCAGCGACGAAGGTGACCGCGCGTCGGGCATACCTGGATGGCGATCGGCGCGTTTGTTACCCGTCACGAACGCGCCAATCAGATTATCCTTCGTGAGCAGCGAAGTAACAATGACCGCGACGACGTGAAGCGCGATCAAACCGAGCAATATGTTCGCCAGTGTCTCGTGAAGCTCCTCGCCATCGTCGCCGGCCATGATGACGCCCGACCAGACGATGCCGCCAACGGTAGCAAGCAGTGCAACGATTGCGACGCCGCCCAGAGCGTTGTGGCCGATCGACCGTTCTGGCTTCCGGGAGAACAGGCTCAGCAGATGATGGGCAATCTGGCCGGGCTTCAAGAAGTCAGCAAAACGGGCATGCTCGCCGCCGATAAAGCCCCACAGGAGTCGAAAAGCGATCAAAACCGCGGCGACCCAACCGGAAGAGATATGCCAAGCCGACAGCGGGCTCTCTTCTTCGGCCGACAGGAATGCGAACAGGATTGTCGCGACCAGCAACCAATGGAAAAGCCGCAAGGGCAAATCCCAGACGCGGATAGTCGTGGCAGACGGAGTGGACATGTTCGAGGACCCGGGCATGGTCATCTCCATGAAATAGATGATCCATCAATAGCACCGCGCCTCATCTGCTGACGATAAGTAGTGTTCCTGAGTGTAAGTCCTGATAGCCCGCCTCAACCTCGAACCATACGCCGCCGTTCACGAACGCATCCGCGCGCGCCAAGCGTCGAGACAGAGCTAGGTAGTTGCCCGCGCTGTTCGCGGCAGTCAATCGGCGCATTGTCCTCTGACCCCCTCGCACTGGAGACGCATCATGTCACGTGACGATAAGCGACAGAAAGCCGTGCTGGCCGAACTCAGCTGGGAACCCAGCATCACCGCCGCTCATATCGGCGCGAAGCCAAAATTTGGTATCTAGTTATTCCAGCGCCCGACGGCTGCGCCGGACACTATGAAGTCGCGCGGCCTTGCACGCCAGCGTATGCAATTAGGATTAGAATGATGAAACAGCATTTAATCGTCGCCCGAATGACGATCATCGCAGCCATCGCAATCGTAATTGTTGTGGCGCTTTACGCAGTCCTGAGGCTTAGCCAGAATTTTCCGTGGGCAGGTTTTGGCGGCTGACCTTGAGTGTCAGGCGGTTTGGGACGCAGGCCCCCAATCCGAAGTCTACCATATAAATTTGCGCAGCGCGGAACGCGACGGAGCTCGACCGCATGCCCGCAATCCGTTGATTAGGTAATCATACAAATGCCGTCACGCCAGCACATTACCTATCACAAGTGGTCCGACCCGTTCTGCACGGCACGCGTGGATCGGTGTTTTTTGGCGGGCGATGTTGACCAACAGATGTTTGCCCCTTGGAAAAGGCAACCATTTAGCGTGCGCGAGGTTTGAGAATCGATGGATGTGCGCGCGACATTGCGGTTGATCGGAATGGCGCGGTCCTCGCCTTGGAAAAACGATGAAGCAATCAGGGAAGAGCTTTTTGGGGCCGAGCGTCTTGAGGATCACGCACGCAGCCTTGCACGTGCGCAGGCGATTGCGAGCAGACTGACACGCGGCCCGTCGCTGACCGCGCGGCTTGCCGACAACGAGGCGGTCCTTCGCAATGCTTTTCGGACGACAATTCGCGCGGTCGCGGCGGACATGGCGATTACGCCGGCGGCGGAATGGCTGATTGACAATTTCCATCTTGTCGAGCGTCAGATCCGTGAGGTTCGCACTGACCTGCCGCCTGGCTACTACCGGCAGCTGCCCAAGCTCCTTACTGGCCCGTTTGCCGGTTATCCGCGAGTGTTTGGCGTCGCCTGGGCGTATGTTGCCCATACCGACAGCCGCTTCGATGCCGAGCTCTTACGGCGCTACGTGCGGGCTTATCAGGAGGTCCAGCCGCTTACTATTGGCGAGCTCTGGGCGGTCGCGATCACCCTGCGTATCGTCCTTATCGAAAACTTGCGCCGTTTGGCCGTTCGGATCGAGCGGAGCCAGGCCGAACGCAGGAAAGCTGACGTCCTTGCAGACCGTTTACTTGGCCACGGCGACGGTGTGCCCGAGACGGCTGCAACTGTGCTCGCGGACCGCCTGCGCGATCCGGTTTCGGATGATTTTGCGGTGCAATTCGTGCACCGCCTTCAGGACCAGCACCCAAGCGTCGCACCCGCGCTAACGTGGCTCGACGAGCGCCTTGCCGAAGCGGCGACGTCGACGCATGCCGCCACACGTCGCGTCCATGACCGGCAGGTCGGTGCCACGGTCACGGTCCGCAATGTCATCACAAGTATGCGCCTGATATCCCAGATCGACTGGCTAGAACTATTCGAAAGGATGAGCCCGGTCGATGATGTGCTCAGCACTGGCGCCAATTATCTTGCGATGGATTTCCCGACTCGCAATCTTTACCGGACGGCGATTGAGGATCTGGCACGCAGTTCACCTTGCTCCGAAGTTGAGATCGCAACGTCTGCCGTTGAGGCTGCGAGCGTTGCCAAGGTAACAGCGAGCGATCAGCGCTGTGCCGACCCGGGTTACTTTCTGATCGCGGCTGGTCGCCCGACCCTTGAAGCAATAATCGGTTATCGGGCACCAGTGCGCCATTGGCCTCTGCGTTTCAGTCGCGTGGTCGGTATTCAAGGTTATGGCGCTGTCATCCTTGCCGTTGCCGTGCTGATCTTATTTGTCCCCCTACTCGCGCTTTCGACAATCATTGGTATTGCATGGCTCATCCTTCTGGCCCTGCTAGGCGCTATCCCGGCGCTTGATGCCGCGGTCGGGTTTGTGAACGCCGTTGTGACGCGCAGCGTCGGTGCGACGTTGATGCCGGCAATGGAATTGCGCGCCGGCGTCCCGGCCCACTTGCGTACGCTTGTCGCGGTGCCGGTGATGCTGACCTCGCTTGGCAACATCGCCGATCAGATTGACGGACTGGAAATCCACCATCTCGCTAGCCTCGAAGGCGATGTGCATTTTGCCCTGCTGTCAGACTGGACCGACGCCGAGACGATGACCGTGGCGGGCGACGACACGCTGTTGTTGGCAGCAGCAGAGGGAATTGCGCAACTTAATGCACGCTATCCCGCGCTACCTGGAGGGGATCGATTTGTGCTCTTCCACCGCCGCCGCGTATGGAACGCCAGTGAGCGGCGCTGGATTGGGTGGGAACGCAAGCGCGGCAAGCTGCATGAGCTCAATCGGCTCCTCCGCGGTGCCCGCGACACCAATTTTGTAACTGCTGAGGGCGGATTACCGGTGGCGCCACACGATGTACGCTTCGTTATCACGCTTGATGCCGATACAAAACTGCCCCGTGATACGGTACGCCGTTTGATTGGCAAACTTGCGC
>JAYUYR010000122.1:0-6301 GCA_043752405.1 Sphingomonas sp.
CGTCACGGCTTCGCTCGGCGGTGGATATTTCGATGACGACGGCATATCCGCCTACGAGAACGGCAGCGAGCGCGACGGTTACCGCCAATATGCGGGCAACGCTCGCGTTGGTGTGGCGTTCAGCGACAGTATCAGCCTCGACTTGCGCGGTTACTACGCCGACAGCAAGGTCCAGTTCGACGGCTTCCCGGCGCCTTCTTTCAGCTTTGCCGACACCGCGGAATTTGCCAAGACGCAGCAGGTTTTCGGCTATGCTGGCCTGAATGTCGCGCTGTTCGATGGCGCTTTGCAGAACCGCCTAGCATTTACGCTGAGCAACACCAGTCGCGACAGCTTTGACCCGGCGTTCGGCACGGCGCCCAGTTTTATTGCGCGTGGCCGCGTCGAGCGCTTCGAATATCAGGGCGATGCGACGCTAAACGACAGCCTCCGCGCGGTGTTTGGGATCGAGCGCGAGGCTTCACGGTTTCGCGACGAATTCAGCCGCTACAGCACGGGCATTACCAGTGGTTATATACAGGCCATCTTCAAGCCTTTCGACGCGCTGACGCTGACCGGCGGGGTGCGCGTCGACGACCACCGGACCTATGGCACGCAAACCACATTCAGCGGCAATGCAGCGCTGCGCGTCGGCGGCGGCACCATCCTCCGCGCAAGCTATGGCGAAGGGTTCAAGTCACCAACGCTCTTTCAGCTGTTCAGCGATTACGGAAACGACACGCTGAAACCCGAAACCGCGCAAAGCTATGACATCGGCATCGAACAATCGCTGATCGCGGACATGTTGAAAATCGGCGCAACAGCATTCCGCCGCGACACAACCAACCAGATCGATTTCTTTGGGTGTTTCGGCAGCACGAATCCGCGCTGCGCGTCGCGCCCGTTCGGCTTTTACGACAACATTGCCCGTACCCGTGCCAAAGGAGTCGAGGCCTTCGTTGAAATCCGGCCAAGCTCGAACCTCACATTTGCCGCCAATTACAGCCTGATCGAAGCGACCAACCGGTTGACCGGCAAAGCGCTTTTGCGTCGCCCGACAAACAGCATCAATGCCAGCATCGACTGGACGGCGCGCGACTGGTTGAAACTGGGTGCCAGTGTCCAGACTGTCAGCGACAGCGTCGATGGCTTTGGCGGGACGATCCGGCTCGACGGCTACACGATTGCAGCCATCCGCGCTGCGGTTCCGGTCAACGACCATCTGGAGTTGTATGGTCGGGTCGAAAATCTGTTCGACGTGAAATATGAGGCCGTGTCCGGCTATGGCACTCTGGGCCGCAACGCGCATGTCGGGGTGCGCGCGAAATTCTAACCAATTGAGCCTGATACAAATCACGGCTAGGACACGAAAATACGAAGGGAAAACACTATGACCAATGCCATGACGGGACCGGCGACAACGACGCTGATGTGGTCCGCTGTCCTTGGGCTCACTGCAGCCTTGGGCAGCTATGGCTTGGCCTGTGTCTTCCCGTTTGCTGCACTCGCGGCGCTGGCGGCGATCACGCTGCCGACGCGCCAGGCCGCCATGCTGATGGGCGCAGTATGGGGCGTGAACCAGATCGTTGGCTTTACGATGCTTAGCTTTCCGCAGGATGCTCAGGCTTATGCATGGGGCTTTATCATCGCCGTGGCAGCGTTTGTGGCACTCGGCGCAGCAAAAGTCGTTTTTGGTCGCGAAACAAGGCTAGTCTCACTCAGGTCGGGCGCAGCGCTCGCAGCGTCGATTGTCGCATATCAGTTCGTGATGTTCGTTGGTGCCTATGCACTCGATGGCTTCGAAAGCTCGACCCCCGAAATCGTCGCGACTGTCGCGCGCAATGATGTGTTCTGGTTTGTCGGCCTCGGTGCGCTGCGTATTGCGCTGGGCACAGCCCTGCCCCGCTGGTTCGGATCGGCGCAAACGCTTCGCACCGCGTGACGCTCGAAACAATCTCCAGTACGCGGAGCCACCACGGCACTCAGGGTGTTTACCGCCACGCTTCGTCAAGCACATCGACCGACATGACTTTTTCAGTCTTCGTGCCCGACCATGCGCCCGATACTAACTTACCGGTCGTCTGGTACCTGTCGGGCCTGACCTGCACCCACGCCAACGTCACCGAAAAAGGCGAATATCGTGCGGCCTGCGCCGAACTTGGCCTGATATTCGTTGCGCCGGACACAAGCCCGCGGGGGCCGGACGTTCCTGATGACAACGCTTATGATTTCGGACAAGGCGCTGGCTTTTACGTCGATGCGACCGAGGCGCCGTGGTCGACGCACTTCCGGATGCGCAGCTATATCGAGACCGAACTGCCCGTTTTGATCGCCGCGAACTTTCCCGCCGATATGTCGCGCCAGGCCATTACCGGCCACTCGATGGGCGGACACGGCGCCCTGACGATCGGGCTGCGCAATCCCGATCGTTTCCGCAGTGTATCTGCCTTTGCACCCATCGTCGCACCGCTGCATTGCCCGTGGGGTGAAAAGGCGCTGACCAGCTATCTCGGCCCTGACCGTGATGCATGGCGGGCCTATGACGCCTGTGCGTTGATCGAAGACGGCGCACGCCTGCCCGAATTGCTCGTCGATCAAGGCGGCGAGGATAGTTTCCTTGCCGACCAGCTCAAGCCGCACCTGCTGTCGCGCGCTTGCGACGATGTAGGGATTGACCTGACACTGCGGATGCATGCGGGGTATGACCACAGCTATTATTTCATATCGAGTTTCATGGCAGATCATCTGCGCTGGCATTCAATGAGACTCTCGGCATGAGCAAGTCCCGACCGCTTATTGTCGGCATTGGCGGCACCATGACTGCGAACAGCTCGTCCGAGCGCGTGATGCGCCACGTCCTTGCGCAATGCGAAGCAAGGGGTGCGGAAACGATTTGCTTTGATGGCAATGCGCTTGATTTGCCAATGTACGGCTATGGGACGCCACGCACCGACAAGGCCATCGCGCTGATTGACGCGCTACGCCGCGCTGAGGGCGTCGTCATTGCATCCCCCGGCTATCACGGCACTGTGTCAGGCCTGATCAAAAATGCGCTCGACTATATCGAGGATATGGCCAAGGATGACCGCCCCTATTTCGAAGGGCGCGCAGTTGGGCTGATTACGGTTGCGGCAGGGTGGCAGGCAACTGGCACGACGCTCGCCACGCTGCGCAGCATTGTCCATGCACTGCGAGGATGGCCGACGCCGATGGCGATTACCGTCAACTCGGTGATGCCGGTTTTCGCGGAAGACGGAAGCGTCAGCGATACCACGCTAATGAATCAACTCGATATCCTTGCGCAACAAGTCGTGGGTTTTGCGCGAATGCGCGCGCTTGACGAGCTGGCGAGGGCGAGCGCGGCGTCCGAGGGGAGCGAATAGCGCTTGACCTGAGACCGCCGCCGTCCGACGTTTGACTCATGACAAATCCAACCGACCCTATGGCCATGTTCCGCGACGCCGTGACACAATGGGAAAAAATGGCCAATGATTTCGGAGGCCAGTTCATGGGCCGTCCTGAAACCGCGCAAGCTATGCATCAGGCGACCGGACTTGCCCTGAAAGCACAGCAGGGCGCACATGAGGCCATGGCCAAACTGCTCTCTGCCGCAAACATGCCGAGCAAAGCCGATATCGAAGCGCTGGCCACTCGCATGGCAGCCATCGAGGCCTCGCTCGCACGGATCGAAACGGCAATTGCTGTACCTGCCACCGCAGCATCAGGCGCACCGAGACCCAAGCGGACGCGTACGCCCGGCACATGAGCGACACTGCTGATCCGCTTGACATCGCACGTGCCGAGTTTGACCGCGCGATGCAGCGCAACATCAAAGGGCTGGGGTACTTCACATCGCCCAATCCCGTCCTTGGCGCGAGTGCCAAAGACACACTGATCGCGCGTGGCACACTTCGCCTTTATCATTACCGCCCGATCGTTGACGAGATTTACCGCGTGCCCGTTTTGCTCGTCATGGCGACGACGAACCGCGGTTATATCTTTGACATGGTCCCGGGGCAGAGCTTCGTCGAGTTCCTGCTGACGCGTGGTTACGACGTCTTCATGATCGACTGGGAAGCGCCCGGTCCCGAAGAAAAGACGCTGGCGATGGAGGACTATATCCTCGATTTTCTGCCCGCCTGCGTCGCACGGGTGAAGACCGAAAGCGGCGAGCCCGACTTGAGCGTCCTCGGCTATTGCTTCGGCGGCGTGCTTTCGCTGCTATGGGCGGCGCTGCACCGTGATGCCGGTTTGAAAAATCTGATGACGTTTACCACGCCCATCAATTTCAAGGCGATGGAAGCGTTTCAGGCATGGTCCGACCAGCGCTTTTTCAATGTCGATCAAGTTGTCGACACCTTCGGCAACTGCCCTGCAGAAATGCTATACACAGCATTCTCAATGCTTCGCCCCGGCGCACAGGTTGCTGGAAACTTCCGCCTTTGGGATAATATGTGGAACGACGAGTTCGTCAAAAGTTACCGCATGTTTGATCGCTGGGCGGTCGATATGCTCCCGCTTGCCGGTGAATACTTTCGCCAAACAACCAAGCAGCTTATGTGGGACAATGCGCTATATGAAGGTCGAATGACCGTGGGTGGGCGGGCTGTCGACCTCTCGGCGATCACCGAGCCGTTCATGCACGTCACCGCCGAACATGATCATATCGTCCCGGCGGCCGCATCGGCACCATTGATCGACATGATTGGGTCAACAAACAAGCAGGCTGTCGTGCTCAAGGGCGGGCACGTCAGCCTCGTGGCAGGAGCCAACGCCGTCCGCAGGCTGTGGCCGCAAATCGATGCCTGGCTCGGAGAAAAAAGCCTGTGAAGACATTGATCATCGACGGGAGGACAGTACAGGTCCGCGCGTTCGAGCGAAGTGATGTGATTGCGGTTAGCCAGTTTGCGGCTTCGCTACCTGCGCATGACCTGTTGTTTCTTAGCCGCGACATTCAACATGCCCGTGTGATCGAGGCGTGGCAGCAGGCTATTGCCCACGGCGAAATTGACAGTTTGGTCGCGGTCGATGGCGATGTGGTAATCGGCACTAGTGCTGTGGTGCGTGATCCACTCAGCTGGTCGCCGCATGTTGCCGAAATTCGGTTGCTCGTGTCGCCGTTGATGCGCGGACATGGCCTTGGCCGGGTCCTGCTCGAACAAAGCATTCGCATCGCTGGCGAGCGCGGTGTGCTGAAAGTGATCGCTCGTATGACGCCGGACCAACGCGGATCGATCGCCTTGTTTGAAGAAACCGGCTTTCGCGGCGAAGCCCTGTTGCGCGACCATGTGCGCGACCGTGACGGCAAAGTATTCGATCTCGCCATCTTGTCGCTCGATCTACGCCGTGCCGACGGTCTTCACACGTCGTGGGGGATGGGCAGACAAGAGTGACAATATTGCTGGACAGCAGCAACCTTTCGGGCAGGATGTAGTTTGGACTTGGACAAATCAGCGATCCGGGCCACCTCGTGGAGAGTTTTCTATGCCAAGTCAGACACATAGCGCTACCAAGCCGCCTTCGCCGCTGCTTGCGCTATCGGAGTTACCACGAGCGATTGCCGAGTTTGGTAGTATTCCCTTGGCAGCACCGCTCCTTCTGATGGCGCCACGCGGCGACGGGCATCCTGTGCTCGTCCTGCCTGGCTTTACGACCACCGACCGTTCGACTTCGGTGCTCCGCCGCTACCTGACCCGGCTAGGTTATGACGTGCATGCATGGGAACTCGGCCGTAATCTTGGGCCGCGCGCCATAGGCCATCAAGGCGAGAAGCTTATTGCCCGACTCGAACATATTCATGCCCACACCGGAAAAACGGTCAGCCTCGTCGGTTGGAGCCTTGGCGGCATTCTTGCGCGCCAGTTATCACGCCGACGCCCCGACCTCGTCCGCCAGATCGTAACTTTGGGCTCGCCGTTCGCCGGCGATCCGCGCTCAACCAACGTCTGGCGTCTCTATGAAATGATGTCTGGCCAGCGGGTGAAAGACCCCGACACGCAAGCACAACTGCACGAAAGCTTCGCCGCACCGCCAGTCCCCTCGACCGCGATCTATTCTAAATCGGACGGCATCGTCGCCTGGCAGAGCTGCATCGAGCCGGCGTCAGCGACCACGGACAATATCGAAGTGCCGGGAAGCCATTGTGGCTTGGGCGTCAATCCTGTCGTCCTCTACGCGGTCGCCGACCGACTGGCGCAGACCGAAGGGGCATGGAAACCGTTCGACCGCAAGGGGCTTCGGGTGTTCCTCTACCCATCTTCGGGGCATGTGCATTAGTCCTTCTTCGGACGCCATGCCGCCATCGTATCGCGCCCGAACTGGG
>JAYUYR010000123.1:0-6285 GCA_043752405.1 Sphingomonas sp.
GTTGGGACTCAAGTAGCCTGGGGCTTAAGCAGAAATTAACCTTTTCCCTTCATTGGTTTTTTGGTTAATGAATTTCCCGACGGGTCTTAAGGGGTAGGCAGATGCGAGTATTGTTGATCGAGGACGAACCGACAACGGCAAAGGCCATCGAGCTGATGCTGACAACCGAAGGGTTTAATGTCTACACCACCGATTTGGGCGAAGAAGGCTTGGACCTCGGCAAGCTCTATGATTACGACATCATCTGCCTCGATCTCAACCTGCCCGACATGCACGGGTATGATGTGCTGAAGAAACTGCGCGTTGCCAAGGTGCAGACGCCGGTGTTGATCCTTTCGGGAATTTCCGAAATGGATTCGAAAGTACGCAGCTTCGGTTTCGGTGCCGACGATTATGTCACGAAGCCCTTTCATCGCGACGAACTTGTTGCCCGCATCCATGCCGTCGTCCGCCGGTCGAAGGGGCACAGCCAGTCGGTCATCCGCACCGGCAAGCTCGCGGTCAATCTCGATGCCAAGACCGTCGAAGTCGATGGCGCCCGCGTCCACCTGACCGGCAAGGAATATGCGATGCTCGAGCTGCTTTCCTTGCGCAAAAGCACCACGCTGACCAAGGAAATGTTCCTCAACCACCTCTATGGCGGCATGGACGAACCCGAACTCAAGATTATCGACGTCTTCATCTGCAAGCTGCGAAAGAAACTAAGCATGGCATGCGGCGGCGAAAATTACATCGAAACCGTGTGGGGCCGCGGCTACGTCCTGCGGGATCCCGAAGATATGGAAATGGGCCTCGAACAAGTCGCCTGAACATCTAATTTCCCCGAAACTCTATCTACCCGGAGAGAGTGCGTGAGGCCGGTCACAGCGATGTGACCGGCCTTTTCGTTGCGTCGCCCAAATAGACAGCGTCGTGCCGGTCATGAGTTGAAACAGCCCTATAACGGCGGCATATACGGAGGTGATGTTGCTCGCCGTCCTCTCCGCGCTTGTTATGACGCTGATCGTCGGTGTCCGTTACCTTATCGTAAGCGGAGCCTTTGCGCTCGCCACGAACCGGCTCCGCCCAGGGCTTTATGCCGGACTTACCCCGCAAATCCGCCGCGAAATTGCGTGGAGTCTCGCCAGCGCCGGTATTTACGGCATCCCGGCAGGCGTTGTTGCGTGGGGGTGGCAGAACCACGGATGGACGCGCGTTTATGCCGATATTGCCGATTACCCGCTGTGGTATCTGCCGGTCAGCGTCCTGTTATACCTGCTTGCGCATGACACGTGGTTCTACTGGACGCACCGCTGGATGCACGAACCGAAACCTTTCAAGATTGCGCACGCCGTCCACCATGCCAGCCGCCCGCCGACGGCATGGGCGGCAATGAGTTTTCACCCGTGGGAAGCGATCATTGGCGCGGTCGTCATTCCTGCGCTCGTCTTCGTAATTCCCATCCATGTCGGCGCTTTGGGGGTGGTATTGTCAATCATGACGGTTATGGGCGTTACGAATCACATGGGGTGGGAAGCATGGCCAAAACGCGTCGTTAATGGCCCGTTAGGCAAATGGCTCATAACAGCATCCCACCATCAACGGCATCATGCCGAATACAGGTGTAACTATGGTCTTTATTTCCGGCACTGGGATCACCTCTGCGGCACCGATAAAGGCCTTGGCCGTTTTGACGCTGTTCGCCAGCCTGAGCGGGACCGCAGCGCCCGGGTCGCTTGACGCGGGACTTCAGGGTTTTCGCAGTGACAAGGGCAACGTGCTGGCCTGCCTTACTACGCACGCCGACAAGTTCCCCAATTGCCAGGATGACCCGAACGCGCGCCGCATGACCGTGCCGACGCGGGTGGCTGCGACGTTGAGGTTCGACAATTTGCCCAGCGGCACTTATGCGCTTGCGCTGATCCACGACGAAAACGGTAACGGCAAGCTCGATACGATGCTGGGTATCCCAAAGGAAGGCTTCGGCTTTTCGAACAATCCCACCATCCGCTTCGGCCCGCCCAGCTTTAAATCCGCCGGCGTTGCTATTACCAGCGGCGTGACCGGCGAGAAGATCAAGGTTAAATATCTGTTCTGAGGGAACCTGTCGCGCATCGTCGTGGTTCTAAGATCAAAATAGCGGGAAAATTCTGTGCGGTCATCCATATTGGTTTTTGCGGCACTTGCAGCGGCGTCGCCGGCGTTGGCGCAGGATACCGAATCCAATCCTAATCGTGATACGCTGACTGTTGGCATAGGTGGTGCCGCCGTTCCGCGCTTCGAAGGGTCTGGCGATTACTCGCTGACACCTGCCGGCGCGATTCGCGGCAAAGTTTCGGGGATTTCATTCATTACACAGGGCACCGCGCTGTTTGTCGATGTCGTTCCCTCGTCGGGCGGCCCCGGTACAAAGTTCAACTTCGGTCCGATGGCGCATCTGACGCTCAACCGCTCCAGCCTGAAGACCGTGCGCAATCCGCGGGTCGTGGCGCTCGGCCGTGTGCCGCTTGCAGTTGAGGTGGGCGCCCACGCCGGTGTCACGCGCACCGGCCTCATCACCTCGATTTATGACAGCCTGAACGTCGATTTAGCGGTCAGCCATGACGTAACCGGCATCCACGACAGCTTGGTCGTCACGCCGTCGATTACCTATGGCACCCCGCTCAGCCGCAAGGCTTATATTGGTGCCTATGTCAGCGCGAACCATGTCGGCTCGGGCTATGCGCGCACCTATTTCGGCGTGACCCCGGCGCAGACCGTGGCCAGCGGCCTGTCGACCTATACGCCTGGAGCCGGGTTCAAGGACGTCAACGGCGGCTTGTTCGGCAACGTCTCGCTGACAGGGGACTTGCGCGGCGGCCTGTCGCTGTTTGGCCTTGCCGCCTATTCGAAACTGCTGGGCGACATCGGCCGCTCGCCGGTCGTCTCCGACCGCAATCAATGGTTCGGCGGCGCGGGGCTGGCGTTTACGTTCTGACCGGCAGGTCGCTTTAAGGAAGGACTACGCTCATGATCTGGACAATTGTCGGAATCCTCGTCCTCCTCTGGGTGCTCGGCTTTGCGCTCAACATTGCTGGGGGACTCATCCATGTGCTGCTCGTCGTCGCGGCGGTTGTTGTCGTTTTCCGCCTGATCACCGGTCGTAAAGTGGTCTAGACGCTGCGGCCTGACCGGCCTATTCATGACGCATTCCCCGGGGAGCCGCATAAAGGCGGCTGAGAGTTGGCACTTGGCCAAGACCCGTATGAACCTGATCCCGTTAATACGGGCGGAGGGAGGGAGCGGACCATGAACCCCCGCGCTCATCCTTCGATTTATGGAGAGCGCACATGGCCGATTATTCCGTACCAGTTTCCCCGATTTCCAGCCCGGAGGTGACGACAGGCCCGATCCGGGGCAGCCGCAAGATTCATGTTGGTCCGCTGAAAGTCGCGATGCGCGCCATCGACTTGGAACTCTCATCGGGGGAGCCGCCGCTCAACGTCTATGACACCAGCGGCCCCTATACCGATGCCACCGTGACCATCGACATTGGCAAAGGGCTCCCCGAACTGCGCGCCGACTGGATTCGCGCGCGTGGCGATGTCGAAGAAGTGCTGCAACGCGAAGTGCGGCCGGAGGACAACGGTCAACTTGGCCCCGACCGCAGCGGCGGCGTCGATCCCTTTCCCAATGTGAAGCGCAAGGTGCTCCGCGCGAAGGCCGGAGCCAACGTCAGCCAGATGCACTATGCCCGTCGCGGCATCATCACCCCCGAAATGGAGTATGTCGCGACCCGCGAAAATCTCGGCCGCGCGCAACTGAAAGAAGCCGCTGCGCGCGACGGTGAAGACTGGGGCGCCGAAATTCCCGACTATGTTACGCCTGAATTTGTCCGTTCCGAAGTCGCCCGCGGTCGCGCGATCATTCCCAACAATATCAACCACCCCGAATCCGAACCGATGGCCATCGGCCGCAATTTCCTCGTCCAGATCAATGCAAACATCGGCAACTCGGCCGTCGCGTCCGACGTTGCATCCGAAGTCGACAAAATGGTCTGGAGCATTCGCTGGGGTGCCGATACCGTCATGGATTTGTCCACCGGCCGCAACATCCACGACACGCGCGAATGGATCGTCCGCAATTCGCCTGTCCCCATCGGCACCGTGCCGATCTATCAGGCGCTCGAGAAGGTCGGCGGCGTTGCCGAGGACCTTACGTGGGAAATCTTCCGCGACACGCTGATCGAGCAAGCCGAACAGGGCGTCGATTATTTCACGATCCATGCGGGCGTCCGTCTCGCCTATGTGCCGCTCGCGGCAAAGCGCGTCACGGGCATCGTCTCGCGCGGCGGCTCGATCATGGCGAAATGGTGCCTGTTCCACCACAAGGAGAGCTTCCTCTACGATCATTTCGAGGACATTTGCGCGATCATGAAGGCGTACGACATCGCCTTCAGTCTGGGCGATGGCCTGCGCCCCGGCAGCATCGCCGACGCCAATGACGAAGCGCAATTCGCCGAACTCTATACATTGGGCGAACTGACCAAAATTGCGTGGAAGCACGATATTCAGGTCATGATCGAAGGGCCGGGGCACGTGCCCATGCACAAGATCAAGGTGAACATGGAAAAGCAGCTCGAAAGCTGTGGCGAGGCGCCCTTCTACACGCTGGGGCCGCTCACCACCGACATTGCGCCGGGTTACGATCACATCACCAGCGGCATTGGCGCGGCGATGATCGGCTGGTTCGGCTGCGCAATGCTCTGTTATGTGACGCCCAAGGAGCATCTGGGCTTGCCCGACCGCGACGACGTGAAAGTCGGCGTCGTCACCTACAAGTTGGCAGCCCACGCGGCTGATCTGGCAAAGGGTCACCCCGCAGCCCAGATGCGTGATGATGCGCTATCCCGCGCGCGCTTCGAATTCCGCTGGCGTGATCAGTTCAACCTTAGCTTGGACCCCGACACGGCAGAGCAATATCACGACCAGACGCTGCCTGCCGAGGGCGCCAAGACCGCCCATTTCTGCAGCATGTGCGGGCCGAAATTCTGTTCGATGAAAATCTCGCAGGAAGTGCGGGAGTTTGCCAAATTGCAGAATCAGGGGGGCGAAGGTTTTATTGCTGCCGAGGATGCCGAAAAGGGCATGGTCGAGATGAGCAAGGTGTACGACGAAACCGGGCGCGAGCTCTACATGGGTGCTGGGGATCGGGAGCATGATTGAGGGAATTTGAATTGTGTCCTGCCAGCTCTCCCACAACGGAAGAGGGCGGTTCGTGAGTAAGGAGAGGGGCCGTTATCCGCGCACCACATCGAGAAGCGGCATGAATGCAAGCATCGCTGGTCTGCGGCCAGAGGCGGGTTCTACGATGGTTAAGACACCAGCTTCAACAAGCTGACGGCTAATTCGGTGCGCAGTTTGGATTGGAATTCCACTTTGCGCGGTGAAACTACTATTTCGAAAATAGCCCTTGGTAAAAATGTAATCTTGGACAACTTGTGTCCATTGCGAACGTAATAAGTCTCTAAGTTGATTAGTCGTGTCTTGGTATAGCGATTCAATCTTGTCGGTGATTGCCATATTCAGTTCGGCTTGACGGAGCAAAATTTCTAGAAAAAATGCGATCCAGTCTGTCCAAGCCTGATGCTCAGAAACAGCACGAAGGCGGTCAACATATTCCTCCCGGCGCTCTTCGATTGCGGGGCTGACATAGAAATGTGGTGCATGAATGGCTTCACGCTTCCACAGATTAAGAGGAACCAGCATCCGACCTAGGCGGCCATTGCCATCCTTAAATGGGTGCAGCGCTTCGAACTCCACATGCATGACTGCGGTTTGTATCAGTGGTTCGATTGTGTCGTCATTCACGTAGCGCTCGAACCCAGCGATGCCGCTTTCCAGTCCATCTGCGGTCATCGGCACAAAAAGAATTTTGCGAGTCCGTTGATCGGCAACGAAATTTTGATCACGTTTAAACTCGCCAGGCGTTTTGTCGCCGCCGCGACCAAAAAACAGCAATCGCGAATGTGCTTCGCGAATTAACCGCGAGCAAATCGGTAGGCCGCCTGCCATAAGTGTTTGAGCATGTTTAACTGCGCGAGTGTAGGAATAAACTTCGATAGCCTCTTGGCGATAGACCCTGTCCGCATCGCTCCCATCTTCGTCGTCATCTGCCTGAATGCGTAAAACTTCATCAAGCGTAGCAATCGTTCCTTCGATACGAGATGAAACGACAGCCTCGGCGTTACGCAATGGTGCGAGGAGCAGCTCTTTGTTGTGAATGCGTTCTAGCTTCGTATCGTACCGAGCAAGCGCTGCCGTTGCC
>JAYUYR010000124.1:0-6272 GCA_043752405.1 Sphingomonas sp.
CGCGAAAACGCAGCCCAGTGTCGATGCCGGTATTGACAAAGCGCTGTTCAAATCGCGTCCGCGAAGACAGCATGCCGTAGCCGACTTTTCCCATCGTCCAGTTGATCTGCTGGAAAACCCTGTTTTCCTGCGTATCGCGCCGGTTAGGATTGATGGTTGCCTGATATGTATAACCCAAGTGTATCGTCACGACATGGCTCGCCCTGTATCCGATAGTCGGCCGGACAATGACGACAGCAAAGCGATTTGCATCATCGACAAGCCGACCCGCCAGTTCAAGCCCACCAACGAGATTGCCCGAGATCGACCCCGATGCCTGAACCGCTGACCAAAGTTGAAAGTCATCGGTTGTCGAAGCATGCACGGCAAGCGGCACCAAGGACAGCATCGCCGCCGCGCAAAACATCGTCGTCATTGAGGAAGTCCATATCGTTACGATTCGATCCTTCTACTCCTGCTACACTTTGATGACACTATCCCCGCGCGTTTTCCACAGGGACCATCCGATACCTGCCGCAAGTATCGCAAATGTGACCGCGAGCGATACCGACGGCGGAATTTTCGCCAAACCGAATGCATCGGCAACAAATATCTTCGACCCGATAAAAACAAGCAACACCGCCAGCGCATATTTCAGATAATGGAAACGGTGCACCATTGCAGCAAGCGCAAAATACAGGGCGCGCAGGCCAAGGATTGCGAAAATATTAGACGTATAAACAATGAACGGATCGGTCGTGATCGCAAAGATGGCGGGCACGCTGTCCACCGCAAACACCAGATCGACAATCTCGATCATGATCAGCGCGAGGAACAGCGGAGTCATATGGCGGACACCGTCAATCCGGGTAAAAAACTTATCGCCATGCAGCGTGTCTGTTACGCGAAACCGCTTGCGCACCCATTTTAGAACAGGGTTCGTCGACACGTCATAAACCGCATCGGCGCTCTGCCACATCTTGACGCCGGTAAAGATCAGGAACGCCGCAAAAACATACAACAACCAGCTGAACTGTTCGACGAGCGTCGCCCCTAGTCCGATCATAATCGCGCGGAGCACGATGACACCCAATATTCCCCAGAACAGTACGCGGTGCTGATACAGCCGCGGCACTGCGAAATAGGTAAAGATCATTGCAATGACAAAGACATTGTCCATCGCTAGCGACTTTTCGATGACAAAACCGGTGATATATTGCATGCCCGCGATCTCGCCGAGATACCACCACACCCAGCCGCCGAACGCGAGCCCAAGGCTGATGTAACCTGCACTCAGGATCAGGCTTTCACTGACCGCAATCTCGCGCTGTTTGCGGTGCAGCACACCCAGGTCGAGCGCGAGCAACACAATCACGATCCCGACAAAAGCCAGCCACATCCAGACCGGCTTTCCAAGCCAGTCGAGCATCAGATAATCCACAATGAACCCCTTTTTAATACCCCCTGAATCCAGCAATGACCGGCGGCGGTCCCGGGGGGATAGTGCCGCCGCCGGTCACCCCGTCAGCCTACGCGGAAAATGCGTCGTGCGGTTCCGTGGAGCCGGTCCTTGATGGCCAACCGTAACTTTTTCAGGCGTGTCACACGGTTGCTGTCAGGCCAACGCATTTTGAGCTCGCGGCGGATTTCCGCGTCAAGCCGTGCGTGGACGAGCTTCAACCGGTGGATAATAGGATTCATATCGGGCACTCCTCATTTCGATTTGATCGAACGGATGCCCTGATGTTGGATAACAGAACGGACCCAAGCACCGGGGATCACCCGGTGCGGTCCGACATCACGATCGCCGTGTGAAAACACGACGATCGCCAGAGGGGCCCGGTCCGCACACCACAAAGATGGGATCATGGTTTGAAACTTCAACCCCGAAGATTCGAAAATTTAAAACCCTGACTTAAATCGTCACAAATCGAAAAAATCGACCGTACCCGTGTCGAGGTCATAGGTGGCACCGACAACCCTAACTTTGCCCGCCTTAATCGGGTCGAGCAGCAGCGGTTCGGACGACGTGCGAAGCCTGTTCACAACGCGGGCCACATTTGTCCGGATCGACGCATCGACCAAATCCTGTCCCGGCTTTAACGCCGCTTGCGCCTGGATAACCGCAGGTAGGATTGGCTCGACCATGCTACCGATCGATCCGGGCAATTGGGCGTTTTTTGTAACGACATCGACCGCAGCCGCAACCGCGCCGCATCGTTCGTGACCCAGCACAACAATCAAGGGCACACCCAGAACACCGACGGCATATTCAATTGACCCCAGCCCCGCCGTGTCGACATAGTTTCCGGCCGTCCGCACGATAAACAGCTCGCCCAGCCCGGCTTCGAAAAGATGTTCCGGACCGACGCGCGAGTCCGCACAGCCGATCAGAGCTGCAAATGGCCCCTGTCCCTTTGCCACCCCAAGCCGCGCCTTGCGGCTGATATCCGACGGGTTGGGCATATCGGCCACAAAACGGCGGTTGCCCTCTTTGAGCCGCGCCAGCGCCTGGTCGGCAGTCAGTTTGCTTTTGCCCGGCGCACCTAATGCAGGCTCGGCAGCGGCGGCATCGGCATGAACGATCATGGTGCCGACAGCAGTTGCTGCGGCCCCTGCAACCATAAGATTGCGGCGTGTCATTTCCATTTTACAAAAGCTCCTCTTGGTCCGGCTTTGGTCAATCAGGTGTGTCGACAGACGCATGACGAACCCATCGCCACCCGTCGACATACCCGATGCGGTCCGACATCACGATCCCATGAATGATCGTCAGAGGGGCCCGGTCCCGCCCTGTTGGTTTATCGAATGGCGAATGGATTTCAAGGGGGGGTCCCGCTAAGCCCGTCGAATATGATCAAAGTCGCCAGTTACAACATCCACAAGGGCATCGGCCTTGACCGTATGCGCCGCCCTGAGCGGATCCTCGATGTCCTGTGCGAACTCGACGCCGATATCGTCGCGCTGCAAGAGGCCGACCGTCGGTTTGGCGCCCGGGCATCCGCACTACCGCCCGAACTGATCCTCGACCAATCACTTTATGTGCCGGTCGAACTAAGCAAGCGCGACCACAGCATCGGCTGGCACGGCAATGCCATCCTCGTCCGCGATGCTGAAATCATGTCACAGGCGCATATCGAACTGCCCACGCTCGAGCCGCGCGGTGCGGTCGTCGCCGATGTTCGCGTGAAAGGCATCGATGTTCGCGTTGTTGCCATGCACCTCGACTTGTCGGGTTTCTGGCGGCGGCGACAGGCGCGTGCCATCATAGCCGCGCTGGAGATACGCCCCCCGATGTCCACGATTCTGATGGGTGATCTCAACGAATGGAGTCAGCACGGCGGATGCCTGCGTGATTTCGCGCATCATTTCCGAATTGCGCCCACCCCGCCCAGCTTCCACACGCGCCGTCCGGTGGCTCGGCTCGACCGGATCATGGTCGACAAGTCGCTGCGCATTGCATCGTGTGGCGCCCACCACAGCCTGAAGGCGCGGCGTGCGAGCGACCATCTGCCAATCTGGGCACGCGTGGATCTCGCTTGAATTGGCCTTTTGCAACCTCGCCCTGTAACGGCTGATCCATGCTGGTTTCCGATCTCCGCATTGCGATGACCAGCGGCAACTATAATTATGTCCGCGACGGCGCCAACCGGGCGCTGAACAATCTCGTCGGCTGGCTGCTCGACAAGGGTGCGGCGGTCCGCATTTATGCCCCCGTCGTCGAACACCCCGCCTTCCCGCCAACGGGCGATCTGGTCGGTGTCAATTCCATTCCCGTGCCGTTCCGTCCCGAATACCGTATTCCGCTCGGCCTGAACACGGCGCGCGCCGACCTGGACGCTTTTCGCCCGAACATCATCCACGTCGCATCGCCCGAATTCCTCGGCCACAGCGCGGTGCGTTATGCCAAGGCGCACAACCTGCCCGTCGTGGCATCTGTCCACACGCGCTTCGAGACGTATCTGCGCTATTATGGCCTCGGCTTCCTCGAAGGAGCCGGCACCGCCTTCCAGCGCCGTTTTTATCGCAAGTGCGATGCCATCGTCGCACCGTCCGAATCCTTTGCCGATGTCCTTCGCGCCGAACGGATGAATTTCGACATCGGCATCTGGGGTCGCGGCATCGATCGTGACGTTTTCAATCCCACCCGCCGCAGCCTCGAATGGCGGCGGTCGCTGGGCATTGCCGATGCTGATTTCGTCGTGCTGTTTTTCGGTCGGCTGGTTCTGGAAAAAGGGATCGACGTGTTCGCCGAAACCGTCGCCGAACTGAAGGCGCGCGGCGTAGCCCTGAAAGTGCTTGTCCTCGGCGACGGTCCGGCGCGCGAAACCTTTGCCGCTCAAGTCCCCGACGCCATTTTTTCAGGGCATCAGAACGGCACCGATCTCGGCCGCGCGGCAGCCTCGGCCGATTTGCTGCTCCAACCGAGCGTCACCGAAACCTTCGGCAACGTCACATCCGAAGCAATGGCCTGCGCGCTGCCCGTCGTCGGCGCCAACGCCACCGGCACGCGCAGCCTCGTGGTTGATGGCATCACCGGCCACCTGATCGAACCGCGCGACATATCTGCTTATGCCGATGCCATCGAACATTATATCCGCAACCCCGCCGCGGCACGCGCGGCAGGGGCAGCGGGTGAGAAAGCAGCAGGTGCTTACACGTGGGACGCCGTCAACGGCATATTGGCTGCGAAATATCTCGAGGTGGTCGGGCGGCGTGCGGGATGAGCGGCAGATAACAACAACTTTCGCGCCGTTTGAGCGGAGCTGCCCGTCCTATAAAAAGCCAACATTAGCAAGATCGGGAACGACTGCCCTTGATGACTGCCGTAAGACGGCGCTTGAAGGAGCGTCAATGTATGCGAGCGAGAAATATTGTCAGCTATGCGGAACGGATCGAGCGCGCGATTGCGTTGCTCGAACAGAACACATTGGCCGGAAGGCCGACACTATTGTGCGATCTGGCCTCAGTCGCCGCTCTTTCGCCATATCACTTCCACCGTGTCTTTCGCGTAATGACGGGGGAAGCCGTTGGGGCGGTCGTAGCGCGCGTTCGCCTCGGCGGTGCCCTGCCGATTTTGGATTACAGTCTTTTAAATGCAGTGGATAAGAGCGGCTACGCGACCAGTCAGGCGTTTGCTCGCGCAGTAAAGGATCGGACCGGCGCAACCCCATCAGCGCTGCGCGACAATCCTATGCTTAGGAAAGAAACCGAGAAAAGTCTTGCCGCGCCCAACCGCTCTGACACTTCTACGCCGCCGCTCACGATCAAAATTACCTGCGTCGATCCCCTGCGCTTGGCCACTATTCGCAACGTCGGAGATTATGCAGAACTCAATTATGGCTTTGGCCAACTGATCGAATGCCTCGCCGAACAAATCGGCGCTGATGCGATAACCGGGCTTTACGGCGTACCACACGATGATCCGCGAGAGGTCGAGGCGCAGGCTTGCCGCTTCGATTGTGCTGTGTCTATGAACGCTCATGTTGAGCCTAAAGAGCCCATTTGCATCGCCGAATTTGGCGGTGGATCAGCTCTGCGAATGATACATCCGGGCGACTACGATCAAATCCATACCGCATTGGACGCACTCTACCTCAATGCAATCACGGCGGATTTGCAGATCGCAAATACCCCGCTCTTGATCCATTTTTTGCATGACCCGGAGGAAGTGCCTGCAAAAGAACTAGTTGCCCATGTCTTTCTCTGGCTCAATGAGCCTGAATGAAGGGCGGACACGCTGCGGTTGCAGTTCATTCCCGCCTGTCAGCCTTCCACCAATTGCAGCCCCTTCCCGGGACCATCGCCGAAAGAAAGGGGCAAGGCTTCAACGGCTCAGCCAAATCGACTGCGCGTCACAACCGCTCGATCTTCTGCGCTGCTTCGTCGAGGATAGCCGCCACATCGTGCAGCGTTTGCGTCGTCACATCGTCGTTCACCAGTCGATTCTGCAGCACCGCGCGCAAATTTCCCATTGCCCGCCGGATCGGCGCGCCATCGGTTTTTGCCCGTTGCTTGCCCATTTCGGAAAGCCGATTGAGCAACACCGCCACTTCATCGGCCTTCGCCGCCAATTCGGCCGTCCCCGCGTCAGTAATTGCAAACTGCTTCTTCGCACCGTCAGATTTGGATTCCTCGATCAGGCCCATATCGCCGAGTAAAGTCAGTGTCGGATAGATCACGCCGGGGCTTGGCGCATAGGCACCGCCCGTCCGTTCCTCGATCTCGCGGATCAGGTCATAGCCGTGGCGTGGTGCTTCGGCGATCAGCTTGAGCAAGACCAGCCGCAATTC
>JAYUYR010000125.1:0-6270 GCA_043752405.1 Sphingomonas sp.
GGCGGCTGGTTCATTCTGGCGGGGCTGTTCTTTACCGCGTCGGTAATGCTCTGGTGGTTGCGCACCTATCGCAGGGCGCGCGCGCTCAATATGGGGACGCATGTCGCCTGGGCCTTTGCGAGTGCGATCTGGCTGATGCTTGTGCTTGGCTTCATCCGTCCGCTGCTGATGGGCAGCTGGGCCGAAGCCGTGCCTTATGGCATTTTCCCGCATCTCGATTGGACTGCGGCTTTCTCGATCCGCTACGGCAACCTGTTCTACAACCCATTCCACTGCCTTTCTATTGTCTTCCTTTACGGGTCGACCTTGTTGTTCGCGATGCACGGCGCGACGATCCTTGCCGTTGGCCGTTATGGTGGCGAGCGCGAGATCGAGCAGATCACCGACCGCGGCACGGCATCCGAACGTGCTGCCTTGTTCTGGCGCTGGACGATGGGCTTCAACGCGTCGATGGAATCAATCCATCGCTGGGCGTGGTGGTTTGCGGTGCTGACGACGCTGACCGGCGGAATCGGCATCTTGTTGACCGGCACCGTCGTGGACAACTGGTATCTGTTTGCACAGGAACATGGCTATGCGCCGTTGTATGAATCGACGGGTGTCGTCGATCCTGCCACGCTGCCGGGGGGAGTGAAATGACCCAGACGCACATTGCAGCATTGGTCACGGCCGGACTGTCGCTGACACTGGCAGGTTGCGAAATCGGCCCCAAGGTCACGTCGCAGAACGGCTATCGCGGCACTGGGTTGAACCAGATCGTCAACAAGTCGAAAGTGACGCCGCAACAGGCGATTCCCGCCAATGTCTATGATACGCCCGATGACAGCGGCCCGCGCGCAAGCGAAACTTACCAGAACGTGCCTGTGCTCGGCGGCGTCAGCACCGAACGGTTCAACCATTTCATGGCGCAGATGAACAACTGGGTCGCGCCGAAAACGGGTGATCCGAACAATGTCGGGTGCAATTACTGCCACAATCCCGAAAACATGGCGTCGGACGAGAAATATCCCAAAGTCGTCTCGCGCCGCATGATCCAGATGACGCAGAACATCAACGCCAACTGGTCGAGCCATGTGCAACAGACCGGCGTGACCTGCTGGACCTGCCATCGCGGCAACACGATACCGCTCAACCGCTGGTCGCTCGATGACAAAGCGGGCAACGGCACGATCACGGGCGAGAAATTCGGCCAGAACACACCCGATGCCCGTGCCGCGTTCGCGTCGCTGCCGTACAATGGCTTCGGCAAATATCTACTGGGGTCGAGCAGCATGAATGCGCGGGTCAGCAACACGGCCATCCATCCATCGCCCGACCACAAGGTTTCGACCAAGGATGCCGAAAGCGTTTACGGCTTCATGATGCACATGTCGTCGTCGCTTGGTGTCAACTGCACCTATTGCCACAACAGCGGGTCGTTCGCGTCGTGGAACATGAGCCAGCCGCAGCGCGCACTGGCCTGGTATGCGATCCGAATGGTGCGCAATGCGAACGAGGAGTATGTCCAGCCGCTCGCCAATGTCCTGCCCGCTGATCAAAAGGGGCCGAACGGCGATCCCTACAAGATCAACTGCGCGACGTGCCACAATGGGATCAACAAGCCGATGTATGGCGTGAGCATGCGGGCGGAAAATCCGGTGCTGTGGCCTGCTGCGGTGGTTTCGATGACTGCCGGGACGATGGCGCCAAAGGCGGGGCCGAGCGCGGCAACGCCGGTGAGCGGCGCGGCGGCAGGGCGCTAGGGTTCCGTGCGCGAAGGTTACGAAGGTTACACTATTCACCTACGCGCGATGGCGGCGGCAGTTGGAGGTGCACGCTCTTTGGTGCTTCGGGTGAAGCCTGTTTGACTTAAGCCGCAAGCAGGAAAGCCCGGCAGCCGGTCGTTGACCCGAATAAGGGTGCGGACATTTGTGCTCACAGCGCTGACGATTTCGGGATGCCCCGCATCGAGCTCGCCCGTAAGCGAGGTTCATTTCACCCGAAGCACCGAAGAGTGTACCGTCATCAAGACGCGATCAACGGTTTGAAAGAGCGGGGTTATCAAGTTTCGATATTGAACATATCATGAACATTTTGTGTAGGAAAGCGTTTTATGGTGGGGATATGACGGTAAGGCGAATATCGACAGGTTTTGAGACGTTCCTGATAGCAGCGTTCGTCACTGTAAGCGGACATTGATGTGTATCGTTTTCTAACAAAACTTCAGACGCGATCAGTCGCCGCTCCCTTCGCCCGCGCCCTAAAAAACCAAAGGCAGCCCTTTCGGACTGCCTTGGCCTTTAGTTCCCTTGCGGGAAACGGACACTCCACGGGGGAGGCCGCCTGTGCCCCCCATATAGGAAGATCGCCGAACGGCAGTTATTGCGGCAAGTGATTTGGAAACCCGCCAGTCAGCACTCCGCGACAAACCCGACCCACCAGCCGCTAAGCCGCCTCCGCCCGCCGCGCCAGCGCGCATTGCGACCAGATTTCGCTGATCGCTTCGACCAGTTTGTCGATGTCGCCGTCGGTGTGGACCGGCGATGGCGTTATGCGCAGGCGTTCGGTGCCTTTGGGCACGGTCGGGTAATTGATCGGCTGCACATAAATGCCGTGGTTGGCCATCAGCCAGTCGCTGATCATCTTGCAGTGGTGCGGATCGCCGACCATGACGGGAATGATGTGGCTTGGGTTGTCGATGTGCGGAATGCCGAGCGCGTCGAGGCGGGCGCGGACGATGCTTACGCGGTTCTGGTGGCGGACACGCTCGATCTGGCTTTCCTTCAAATGGCGGATCGATGCCGTGGCACCGGCCGCAATTGCCGGTGGCAGCGCAGTCGAGAAAATGAAGCCACTGGCAAAGCTGCGGACGAAATCGCACATGGCAGCGGAGCCCGCGATATAGCCGCCCATGACGCCGAACGCCTTGCCCAATGTACCTTCGATGACGGTGATCCGGTCCATCAGTCCTTCGCGTTCGGCGATGCCGCCGCCGCGCGGGCCATAAAGGCCGACCGCATGGACTTCGTCGATGTAGCTCATCGCGCCATGCTTTTCACAGATGTCGAGAATCTCGGCGATAGGGGCAATGTCGCCGTCCATCGAATAGACGCTTTCGAAAGCGACCAGTTTAGGGCGGCCGGGCTCGATGGTGGCAAGCAGGCGGTCGAGATCTTCGGGATCGTTATGGTTGAATTTCAAGCATTGCGCACGGCTGTGGCGGATACCTTCGATCATCGAAGCATGATTAAGCGCGTCGGAGAGAACGACGCAGTTCGGCAAGCGCGATGCCAGTGTGCCGAGCGCAGCCCAGTTGGAGACATAGCCCGACGTGAAAAGCAGCGCCGATTCCTTGTTGTGGAGGTCGGCAAGTTCGGCTTCGAGCAGGACATGGGCGTGATTGGTACCCGAGATGTTGCGTGTGCCGCCCGCGCCCGCGCCGCATTTGTCGAGCGTTTCATGCATCGCGTCGAGCACTTTGGGATGCTGGCCCATGCCGAGATAATCGTTCGAGCACCAGACGGTCACGTCCTGGACCGAACCGTCTTCGGTGTAGCGTTTTGCGCGTGGAAACGAACCGGCTTTGCGCTCGAGTTCGGCAAACACCCGGTAATTACCGGCTTCACGAAGCATATCGAGCTGCTCAGTGAATAACGCCTCGTAATTCATACGTCTCTCCCGTCAAATCCGTTTGGCATCAGGCATTGCCCACCGCCACAAAGCACTGTCAGCAAGCGGCAGCACCAGAAAAATATGTTCAATAACCCCTAGCAGAGCGAGCCCTGTCAGCAACGATAAAGCGGTGGCCGTGTCGCCATCCGATGCGAGCGCCGATTGGCCGAGCCAGAACGTCAGGCCACCCGCTGCGACCAGCGAGACCGGCATCAGCGGATTAAACGCCCGCTTACGGAAATAGCTTTTGAGATAGGCAAGCTGCGGTGGCAAAATCTCGCTGCTGAAATTGGGTACTCCCATGAAAATATTGAGCTTCGTCGATAACCGCATCACCAAGAGGATGGCAAACGCGGCAACGCCCGTGCCGTTGGGCTGTCCCCACGTCAATACGGCTAAAAGGCCAAGTGTCGCAAAAAGCGCCAGTTCATGGTGGATGACCGTCGCGACCGACAGTTTGAACCGTGTCCAGCCCGTTGCATCGTCGGGGCATTCGGTCCGGCGCGGACCTGTCACTTTGCCCATAAGGAAGCTCATCTCGTGATAGCCCCAGACCGCAAATGTCGCGGTGAACGCGACATAGCTTGCGAACGCCAATGTATCGCGCGCGGCAATAGTAATCAGGATGGTGCCGACGACCGCAAAAATGCCCGCCACTGTCAGGCTCGACCCGAAACTGCGGCTCGCACGGTTGTCGAGCCACACGACAAGCGCCGTGGAGAGGAACCACAGCACCACGACATACAGTAGTGGCAAGCCATGTGCGGTCATTGTCACCAGGCCGGAACCAGACGTGTGGTCGCGGGCAGCGTGTTGGCTTCGGTCCGCATGAAATAGAGCCGCACCATGCTGATCCCGATTGTCGCATAGGCTTTGGCGCGACCGAACACCCCTGCGGCCGGCAACGCCTGATTGGCGCGCAGGATTTTGTCCATGAGCGCGCGGAACCTGGGATTGTCGCTGTCGAGGACGACCGGGAACACCTGTCGCGTGATCGCCGAACAGGTGCGAAAGACCGTATAGTCATACTCGGTGGGATCGATGCCGAGCGCGGCATGGAAATTCGGCCGGGCATGATCGCGGACGAACATGGTCGCATAGACGGCGACGAGGAAGAAGCGGATCCAAAGCTTGTTGAGGCCGGTCAGCAATCTGGGATCTGCGCGCATCAGGAGCGCAAACGCCTCGCCGTGGCGGAATTCATCGTTGCACCATTCTTCGAACCAGTTGAAAATCGGGTGGATCATCCGGTCGGGGTTCGCCGCGAGGTGGCGATAAATCGTGATGTAGCGAGCATAACCGATCTTTTCGGACAGATAGGTCGCGTAGAAGATGAACTTAGGGCGAAAGAAAGTGTATTTCTTGGTCTTGGTCAGAAAGCCGAGGTCGATGCCGATATTGGCGTCCTTCAGGCTGTCATTGATGAAGCCGGCGTGGCGGCTCTCGTCGCGCGCCATCAGCTTGAAAAGCGCCTTGGCATCGGGGTTCTTCGTGCGCTTGGCAATTTCGGCATAGAGGATGCAGCCGGAAAATTCGGACGTGAGTGACGACACGAGGAAATCGACGAATTCCTTGCGCAAGGCTGGCTCCATCGCGGCGATAATGCCATCGAAGCTCTCGCTCTTATTGAAGTGATTCTTGTTGGGATCGCTCGCCATTTCAGCGATCAGCGCATCCCATTCGGCGCGGACGAGGCTGACGTCGATCTTGTCCATCGCATCGAAGTCTGTGGTGTAGAAACGCGGGGACAGCACGGTGTCCTGCGTGGCGATGGCGTGCGCATCTTCTTTCGTGAAGTTGTGCGTCATCTCGGTCATAGCGCGGTTCTCACAGGGTTTTGGCATTTGAAAAGCTGAGTTCGTAAAGTTCGGTGATTTCGAACCGTGCGCGGAATTTCGTCCACGCCCTGCCAAGGGCCGTCGCGCGCGTCACCGTGGCCATGCGATGTTCGACCAGGCGCTCGCCATACGGGAGGCGAATCGATGCGCCGTGCACGCGGACCTTGTCGCCGGGATAAATCGGAATGTCGCCGTCGAGTTCGACATGCGCATGGAGATGGTCAAAGCCATGTTCGACTTCGATTGTGCAGGGCGTGTCGAAGGTGCGTTTCATTTGAGCAATTCCATAATTGCCGCGCGGTTGGTGTCGCCAAAGCCACTGAGGTCCGTGACATAACCCGATGTCGAGTCAGTAATCGAAATCTGGCCATTGGCCCACAGCGTCAGGCGGAAGGGCGGGGCCATGCCGACACCGCGCCGTTTACGGTCACGCATCAGGCCGCGCATGACGCCGCGGATAAAGCCGCTTTCAGTCCCCCGCGCGATCCCGCCGGCGGGTTTGCCAGTTGCCACATCGATGATCTGTACTGACCCGTCGGCCTGATCGGTAAAGCTCAAGTCCCGTGCCTTGACGGCGGCGACCCCGGTCGCTGCGCGCTCGAGCGTCGGCGACGATTGCGGCGGCGTACCGGTTAGGCGAAGTGTTGCCGTCATCAACAATGCGCCGCCGATGAGCACCCCCGCGAGCACGAGCATGCTTTTGGGAAAAGGTTCGCTGTGGTGGATGTGGGGCTTCATGCTGCGATTGCCTGTTCAATGCCTTGTTGCGGCACGATTTCGA
>JAYUYR010000126.1:0-6229 GCA_043752405.1 Sphingomonas sp.
TGATCGGACGATACTTCGACCGCTTCGGCCGAGCAGCGAATGTCGATATGCTCAAGCTGTTTTGCGAGCGCATCGCACAGGTCTACAAAAAGGGCCCCGAGGTCGACGGTGTCGCCGCCGGCCTCGCGCCACAGCCGATCGTGCGTCCGCGCCACGGCGATGACACGGCTCGATGCATCGCCGAGCGCATCGGCTTCTTGCGAGGTTTTGCTCGACCTCGCTTTCATCGTAAGCAAGCTTGAGAGTATCGTCAGATTGTTTTTCACTCTGTGGCTGGCTTCCTGGACCAGCATCTTTTGGTAATCGAGTGCTTGGGACAGGCGATCCTCGGCCACCTGACGATCAAGCGCGACGCCAATGAAATTGGCAAGGCCCTGGAGAAACGCGAGGTCCGCTGCCTCGAACTCGCCTGCAGACGAACTGTCGACCTCAAGCACGCCCCAGCGCCCACCGCCATAGGCGATCAGCACGTTGATTGCCCGCTTTACGCCATGTTCGATCATCAGCTTCGGCGTGCGAAACTGGTCTTCGCCATCCAGATGGTTTGAAATAACCGGCGATCCTGTATGAAAAGCATATCCCGCCGGCGATTCAAGATCGGCACCAAATGTTACTTCGCCGACGACGCCAGCACGCCATCCAACGCCCGCCCGGATCAAGAGGTCGTTTTCGGCTTTGCGGTATTCGAGTATCTTCGACAGGCTTGCCCGCATGCCGAGCGCGGCGGTTGTGGCCGCATGGTCAAGCAGATCGGCTATGCCGGAAGATTTTAGGGCTTCCATGCCGAAATTGGACAAAGCAGCTTGCTGTTCTAACCGATAGCCCAGCATCGATCCTGCACCAACGGCATCGACAGCGTGAGCAAACGACTCTTGCTTGCTTTCTCTTGTGTCAGCCGTTTCGACCAGTTCTTTGCCACTGGTTTCGAGGGCGATCTTTTTGCGAGGCATTTTGGATCAACCCTTCATACTAAGGCTACAGGAACACGATCTGATGCGAAACACTAAGGCGATCTAAGTCGGCGGCACCGGATTGTCAGGTAAAAAATGTCATCGCCTATGCCAGCCTGCGATTGAAACGCATTCCGCCATGCTCAAATCAAAATCCACGAACCAGACCTAAGCCCGACGCAAAGTCGCCCCGAACACCAGCACTGTCGGATCGGGGGCCAGCACTTGTGAGTGACCTCCGCTTCCCACCGCGAGCAGATGAACCAGCCACGCTGCGGCCGCGCGCGGGGTCAGGCTGTCTTCGGACGCCTCGCCGTTCAATGCCGTTCGCAATTCGGCGTCGAGCACCAGCCGCGCGCCCTCGGCCCGGACCACAATCTCGGTTGTCCCGTCAACGAATTCGGCGCCGACATCTAGGCGTCCGCCGCGCACCAGTGAATCGCCCGCCATCAGAACCAGATTGAGCAGCACCTTGATTGCGGTTTTGGACAATGTGGGCGCTTCGACCAGCCAACCGATCTCGATCCGTGCATTATCACCCAACAAACCCTCGATCGCTGTCTTGGCTTCGCGCGAGTCCACGACATCGCCGAATCCGCCCGCTGCGCCGAAGGCCAGCCGAAAGAATTTTAGCTTGTTCGCCGATGCCCGCGCACTCTCGCTCAATAGCTCGAGGCACTTGGTGCGCATGTCGGGATCGCTCTCGTCGGCGAGTAGCTCCAGACCGTTGTTCATCGCCCCGACCGGGCTCAGTAAATCATGGCACAGCCGCGAACAAAGCAAACTCGCAAAATTTACTGCGTTAACTGTCATGGTAAATCCCTGTGAAACCGCCTTTTGCCCAATGGCTGCGATAGGGTCAATGTTTCGCGCTTTCACAGCCTTAATTGCTTGCCCGCCCTTTTATGTGACTTTTGGCCGTGCCGACGATAGGGCGTCGCGAGCATGTCCGACGACCTTGATACCATCCTCACTGACATCTGGACCCGCTGGGGACGCGGCAGCGCGGACCGCCGCTCGCCTTTCCACACCCCCGTCGTCGCCTCGGTCGGCGCAACCGGTACGCCCGCACAGCGCGTTATGGTCCTGCGCCAGACGGATCGAGGCGCCAGCACCCTGCGTTTTCATGCCGACATCCGCTCGGGCAAAGCCGCCCAGATCGCCGAACACCGCACCGTCAGTGTCCTCGGCTATGACGCCGGTGCAAAGGTCCAGATCCGCGCCAGCGGCACAGCACAAATCATCGCGACCGGCGCCATTCCCGACGCCGCATGGGCTGCAACCTCAACCAGCGGTCGGCGCAGCTATCTGACCACGCTCGCACCCGGCAGCATCAGCGACCACGCGACGTCCGGGCTTCCCAGAGCCTATGAAACCAATGTGCCAACCTTGCCCGAAAGCGAAGCCGGGCGCGCCAACTTTGCTATCATCGTCGTCACGCTGGACCGCTTCGAATGGCTCCACCTCGCCTCGACCGGCCACCGCCGCGCTGCCTTCACACGCTACGGCGAAACGTGGTCGGGCGCATGGCTGATCCCGTGACGTGCCTCATCGTCTGGTATGACGGTGCCTGCCCACTGTGCCTGCGCGAGATCGCGCTGATGCGCCGCCTCGACAAGCGCCGCGCCATTAATTTCGTCGATGTCGCCCCGGAAGGCGCGGCCTGCCCCATTGATCGCACGCTATTGCTGGCCCGCTTCCACGCTCAGGAGGCGGGTGGTCCCGTGCTAAGCGGTGCTGCTGCCTTCGCCGCGATGTGGCGCGCGATTCCACTGCTCAGACCACTCGGCCTCATCGCCCGCAACGGCGTCGTGCTCGCGCTCCTCGAACGCACCTACGTCCTGTTTCTGAAAATCAGGCCCCGGCTTCAGCGGCTGGCCGCGCGCTAGGGCGTCGCCTTGACCCCTTGCCCGTCACCGTCGATGCTCGCTTGGCGCACCGATTGCACGACATACCCCTTACGCCACAATATCCACAGCAAAAGCATCCCCGGCACGGCAGCGACCACGGTGAAGCCCCAGAATCCGACCCAGCCAAACTCCTTCGCCACGATCCCCGCCGGCCCTGCCATGAACGTCCGCCCGACGCCCGCGAACGATGACAGCAAGGCGAACTGCGTGGCGGTATAGGCAAGGCTCGACAGTCCCGACAAATAGGTCGTGAAGACCGTCAGCCCGATGCCGCTGGTAAGGTTCTCGGTCGCAACGGCCGCGACCAGCATCCAGTATTCATTGCCGGTCGCTGCCAGCACCATGAACATGATGTTCGACAGCATCATCATCAGGCCTGAAATCAGCAACGCGCGCCCCATGCCCAGCAACAGGATGAAAGGCGCGCCCAACGCCGAACCGACAATCAGCGCACCAAAGCCCCACAGTTTGTTTGCCGACACGAAATCCAGATCGGAAAAGCCAAGCGACACGACCATCGGGTTCAGCATCGCCTGCCCCATCGCATCGCCCACTTTGTAAACGAGAACAAAGCCAAGGATGAGGAACGCGCCGTGGCGACCGAGGAACTCGCGGAACGGGTTGATCACCGTTTCGACCAGCCACTGCCCTGCAGTCATGCCCTTCGCTTCGGCATAGCGGTCGAAGAACTTGCCGGGTCCGACCCAGAACGCGCCGACAATGGCAGGAACGATGCAAAATGCGGTCAGTCCGTAAGCCGTCGCCCAGCCAAGCCCCAAGCCCTCGTTCGAGGCGAAATAGACCGTTCCCGCCCCGGCAATCAGGTTGCCGGTGCGATATCCAAACTGATTGGTCGCGGTGCCGTGGGCGAACTCATCGTCTTCGAGAATCTCGATACGATAAGCGTCGATGACGATGTCCTGCGTTGCACCGAGAAACGCCACAATCAGCGCCCACAAGGCGAACGGACCGAGTTGGCCCGGCGTCGGGTCGCTCGCGCCCAGTTGCCAGATCGCCACGAACAAAAGCGCCTGAACGAAGAACAACCATCCTCGCCGCTGGCCGAACGCTTTTGTCAAAATAGGTAATGGCACTTTGTCGACCAGCGGTGCCCACAGAAACTTGAGCGTGTAAGGCGTTCCCAGCGCAACCGCGAAACCGATTGTCGCGGTATCGATGCCCACTTTCGCAAGCCAGAACGTCATCGTGCCGATTAGCAGCGTCAACGGAAAACCGCTTGAAATACCAAGCAGAAACGTCACGACCGGACGCTTGCGCAGATAGGGTCGGAACGCGGGAACAAATAAGCCAAGCAGCACCAGCCCAGCCAGAACCGATGCAAATATCAAAAACCGAATCCAGTCGATTGACACGGTGCTTGCTCCCCTTTGATTTTCGCAGCATTCCTAGCGCCATAGCGGCGGAAGGAAAGCCCGTAGATGAACAACCTGTCGCCCACCTCTGGCCAGCGCGCACTGGCGCAGATAATCCTCAATAACGACGCCAAACGCGGCGTGAGCATCACCCATATCGATGCCAGCACTTACACCTGCCCCGCCCGCCACGTCGCGGAACAGCGCGCACTGTTCCGCACTCTCCCCCAAGTCATCACCCCATCCGCTCTCCTGACGCCCGGCTCCGCAATTCCGCATGACGGCTTCGGCAAACCCCTCCTCCTGACGCGCGACAAGGACGGCAAGGCCCACGTCTTCCTCAACGTCTGCCAGCACCGCGGCACGCGGCTGGTCGAAGGCAACACCCCCGTCTGCGCCAAGCTCCTCGTCTGCCCCTATCATGCGTGGAGCTACACGCTCGACGGCAGGCTGGCTGCGCTACCCCGTCCCGACACCTTCCCCGGCCTCGATAAATCCGAACACAGCCTCAAGGAACTGCCCAGCGTCGAAGCGGGTGGTCTTATCTGGTTTGCCTTCAAAACCGCCGACTTCAGCGAAGCGGAAACACTGGGGGCCGACTTCGATGCTTTCGGTCTCGCGGACACCCACTTGTTCGCCCGCCGCACCCATGACGTCGCGGGCAACTGGAAGTTGATCATGGACGCTTTCCTCGAAAGCTACCATGTCCAGCGCCTGCACAGCGGCACCATCGGCCCGTTCTTCAAGGACGGGGTGACGGCTGGCGACACCATCGGTGACCACTGCCGCGCCGCTGTGGGCCGTACCGAGGAACTCGCCGTGATCGACCTCGACGACTGGCCGGCCGTGCGTCGCGCGATGACATTTACCTATCAAATGTTTCCTGGCTGCGTCCTCATCGTTAGCCCCGACTACATCAACCTGCTGGTCCTGATGCCGCAATCCGAAAGCCGCACGCTCGTCGAGGATTTCATGCTGATCCCCGAAAAACCCACGACCGACAAAGCGCAAGCCCATTGGCAGCGCAGTTGGGACCTGCTCGACGGCCAGGTGTTCGGCAACGAAGATTTCCGCGCCGTGGCACTTGGACAGGAGGGTCTGTCATCAGGCGCAATCGACCGCATTACGCTCGGCACCCTCGAAACCGGCATTCGCCTGTTTCATGATTCGGTAGACGCGCGTATCGCGCACCGATGAAACCAACAGACAAAACCGATCCGCGCGAGGGCGACCGCATCGCCAAGCTCCTCGCCCGTGCCGGCGTGGCGAGCCGCCGCGAGATCGAGCGCATGATCGAGGATCGGCGGATTGCCCTCAACGGCGTCGCGCTCGAAACGCCCGCGACCATTTTGAAATCACTCAAAGGCATCACTGTCGACGGTAAACCCGTCGCTCCCCCCGAAACCGCGCGCCTGTTCCGCTACAACAAGCCGACCGGCTTGCTCGTTGCCGAGCGCGATTTCACCGGACGTCCCACAATCTACGACAAGCTGCCAAAGGAACTCCCGCGCGTCGTCCCCGTCGGTCGCCTTGATCTGAATACCGAAGGGCTGTTGCTGCTGACCAACGATGGCGAACTCAAACGCCTACTCGAACTGCCCGCGACCGGCATCCCCCGCACCTACCGCGCACGTACCTATGGCCCCGTGAGTCAGGCGCAACTCGAGGATTTGATCGAAGGCGTAGAAGTCGAAGGCGTCCGCTACGGCAGCATCAACGCCAATCTCGAACGCCGCACCGGCACCAATCAGTGGATCGAGATGACCCTGACCGAAGGCAAGAACCGCGAAGTCCGCCGTGTCCTCGAACATCTCGGCCTGCAAGTAAGCCGCCTGATCCGCACCGCTTATGGCCCCTTCCCGCTCGCCGACATGCCATCGGGCGCAGTCGACGAAATCAAACAGAATATCGTTGTCGAATTCATGAAGAATATGAAAGGGATGAAGACGGTTTCGTTCGACCGAAACCCGACACAGCCGGTTGGCCGCGAGCCCCG
>JAYUYR010000127.1:0-6066 GCA_043752405.1 Sphingomonas sp.
ATGAATGATCGTGGCGACAGCAGTGTCGCGTTGTCGCGGCTGCTTGGGCGTAATGCGGCCTATGTGCAGCAGTTTATCAAGCGTGGTGTGCCCAAGAAGCTCGACGAAGAGGACCGGCGGACGCTGGCGCGCTATTTTGGTGTGGCCGAAGCCATGCTGGGCGGGCCGGTCGAGGTCGTGCCGATTGCGATGGCCCGCAAGCGCAGCGGCCTGATTTCAATCCCGCAATTGGCGGTTGGCGCGTCGGCGGGACCGGGCGCATTGCCCGACAGCGAGCGGGTCGAGGCGCGCTTCGGATTTGATGCCGCGTGGCTGCGGCGACTGACCGCGTCGCCCGATCTGGTCTCCGCCATCCGTGTCGAGGGCGATTCGATGATGCCGACGCTCGCCGATGGCGATGACATATTGGTGGATCGCGGTGATGCGGGCGACCGCCTGCGCGACGGGATTTACGTCTTGCGGATCGATGATGCGCTCAATGTAAAGCGCCTCGCAGTCAATCCGGCCCAGACTAAGGATGCGCGCAGTGTAGAGGTGCGCAGCGACAATCCGGCCTATCCGAGCTGGCCTGATGTGCCCACCGCGCGGGTCGATGTGATCGGGCGGGTGATATGGGTGGGGCGCAAGGTGGTCTAGCTCGCAAATGACAACAATCAATAATCCTTCGACACTCTGACCGTCGCACTTTGCCGCCCGATGGTCGAAATCGTCGACAGCAGCGACAGCCAGCGCGTAACCTGGAATTCGATGCGGGTGGCCGAATAGCCCTGGCCGTCACTTATCACTTCGACATAGGTGCGCCGCGTCAGATATTTACCCGCCGCGACGGCGGTCTTTTGACCCGTCGTCGCGTCGGCGGCGAGGATGCGCAGCCGGTCGAGACCAATGGCGCGGCGCACGGCGTTGATTGGGTCGAGTCCGCCCCCGCCGCCGCGTAACGACGTGACGGCGGCGGCCAATTGAAGCGCTTCGGGTGCCGAGAGGTTCGTGATCGACGTGCCGAACAGCAGGCGCGAGAGCAGTTCGTCCTGTGGTAGTGCGGGGACGCTGGCAAAGGTGATCTCGGGTTTCGACGCGGTGCCAATGACTTTGATCGTTGCGGCAATCGACTGGATGTTCGCATTTGCCTGAATATCGAGCACAGGGTCGGGCGGCGAGCTGCCCTGAAAACGGATCGTGCCACGGTCGAGATCGAAACGGCGGCCGGCAAATTCATATCCGCCGCGCACGACGTCGAGGCGTCCGGCAATGCGCATCGCGTCCAATGTTCCGCCGAGATTGATATCGCCTTCCCATTCGCTGTCGAGGCCTAGGCCGGTGACCGCAAGCTGGTTCTGGGCGCGTGCCTTTATATCCAATGCCCAACTCATAGGCGCGGCGGCCAATTCGTTGCGGTCGGCGGGCCGGTTGATCTCGCGGACTTTGAGGCGGGGGATAGCGGCGGTGGCGTTGGCTTGCCCCAGACGGAACGCGCTGCGGACAAGATCGACATTGCCCGCGATGACCCCACTGGCCCCGTCAGACTTGATCGTCAGCGGTCCAGTGACCGTTGCCGATACGTCGTCGCGGCGGATGATGTCGGCATTCGTTGCGGTTGCCGAGATATCCATGCCGAACCCGTTGGCAGCCGCGAGGTCGAACGCGGCGCGCCCGGTCAATGTTCCGCGTCCTGCCGTCGCAGTGAAGTTGTTGATGACCAGTTTCGATCCGCCGAAGGCTCCGCGAGCTTGCACACCTGTCAACACCGTGCCGCTGAGCGGGCTTTCGAGGCGGAGACTTTGCGTGGCGAAAGAGCCGCGAATTTGCGGATTGTTGAGGGTGCCGCTGATGTCTGCGCCTACGGCGACGGGGCCCGAGAGGTCAAAACTCTCGACACCGGTCAGCCGCCATAAGGTGTCGGCGGGGCCATTGTAACGGACCTGCGCGAACAGGGGTGCTCTGGTCAGGCGGCTGGTCAGCGTCCCGCCGCCGCTCAAGGGAGCCACCCGCATTTGCGCGCGGCCCACGGTCTGCCCCCCGCTCGCCGCAACTGCGCGGAGGACGAGGCCGTTACCGGAGAGGATCGCGGCGACACCTGCATCGACGGGCTTTGACGAGAGTACGAGGCCCGAGCGGGTGAGATTGCGGATGCGTAAGTCGGCACGACCGGTTGGGGTGCCGCTACCTGCGGGCTGGCTGAAGCTGATGCTGCCGCTGGCGCTGCCGCCGAGGCCGAGTGTGGGATTGACGATATCGAGCAACGTCAGCGGCATTGCGTTGACGGTGGCATCGAGTGCTGTTGCTGCGCCGCCGAACCGCCCCGATACACGTGCTGTGCCGCCGGCAAAGCTCAATGCAGTCTGCGCAAGCGACCAGCCTGCACCGTCGCGGGTGAGGACTGCCGGGGCATCGAGCTTGATCGAGCGGCGGTCGACGGTGCCCGAACCGACGATGCTGATGCGTTGGGGCGAAACTTGAGCCACTGTCTGCAAGTCGAAGGTCCGCCCGCGCGATCCGGCAAAGGCCGCGCGGACTTCGCCACTGCCGTCGCGGAGTTTGGCGTTGCCCGCCAGTTTGGCGAGGACGAACTTGCCGTAGCGCAGCCCCTGGCCGGTGACCGTTGCGTCGATTGTCGTGCCATCGGACTTGAGCAGCATGACCGCATCAAGCTGTCCGCGCCGCGCCGCGATGATCGGGGGGCCGGCGAGTCGGGCGTCGCGCGCGAGCAGATGGGCCTCGATCTGCTGGACGCCGTCGGGTGTCGCGAAATCGAGCGTGCCGGAAATGCCGCTGCCATCGAGGACGAGTCGCCCGCCGAAGCCGCCGTTTAATGCCCGAAGTGACCCCTGCGCACGAAGCCCCGAGGCGTCGAGCGTCGCAATCTGGATGATCGCCGCGCCTGCTTTAGGCAGCAGAATTGCGCCATTGCCGGTGAATGGACCGAGGGTCGAGGTGCCTGCAGCCGTCCACGCAAAGCCCTGTGCCGTCGGGTTGAGCACCGCCCGGACATCGCGCAGGCCCAGCGAGTCCATTGGCCGGGTCAGGAAGAGTTCGACACGTGGTCGGTCGATGCGGCCATCGAGCTTCAGGCGGACGGGGCCATAGCGCGCCTGTCGCCCTGACCCCTCAAAATAGAAGGTGCCATTATTGCGGCGAAAGCCATTGCCGACGAGTTGCAGTCCAGGCGAACGCAGGCGCAGGTTGACGAAGCGGACGATGCCGTCGCCGCCGCGTTCGAGGCCGGTCTGGATGTAAGGCAAGCCGCCGGTCAGGCTGGCGAGGAAGCTGTTGTCGAGGCGGCGGACCCATGCCTCGCCGCGCCCGACGATACGGGTGCCGACGCCGTTGGGGCCGGGGACGATCTTGAGCGTAGATTTGACGTCGACAATACCGAGGCCGGGGATGAGGTAGCGACCCAACTGCCCGGCAAGTGTGATATCGTATCGGCCACTCACGATATCGAACAGCAATGTCACGCGGTTGGAGAGCTTGTCCGACGACAGGCGGAGGTTTTCGCCCGTGACGAGCTTGGATGTGACCTTGAGGACCCCGTCGATCTTCAGATTGCGCAGGATGCCTCCCGCAACGTCGCCCACGCCGGTGACGCGCGCAGCCGTAAGGCGCAACGGGACATTGACGGGCGTTGCCCCCAGTCGCCCCTGACCCGACGCACGGACACGATCAAACCCGGTGGCATCGAATGCCGCGCGGTCAGCGGTGAGCAGGTAATCGAAACGCGCGGTGGCAAAGGTGCCGTCGAGAACGGCTTTTAGCGCAATGTTGCGGCCAGTCATATTGCCAAGCAATGCCGCAGGCCGGAGCAGGCGCGCTTCGATGCGCATCGCTTCAAAACTGCTGTCAGACAGGTCGACGATACCGTTAGCACTGACCGCCAGCGCGTCCGAGGCCAGCGCCAGATGCGTATCGAGGCGGCGATTTTCGAGCATTGCATTACCCTTCACCCGCACGACTGGCGCGGTCATCCGCATGAGCTTGCCCTGCGTGATCAGCGAGGGGGCTAACTGCCCTTCAAGATCATAACGGCCGCCGCGCGCCCTAAGGTCTAGCGAGACAACACGTTTGCTGGAGGCGGTTGCGGCCAATGTGCCTTTCCAGTCCGCCCATGTCCCGTCGCCGTCGAGTTTTGCGGTCACGGGCCGCTGGGTGCCGAGCATCGCGCCGAACAGCCCGCCGGTCGGGGCATCGAGCGTGCCGGCAATGTCGAACTTGTTGCGGTCGGGTTCGGCGTCGATGTTCAGCACGAGCAGGTCGCCGCCGGTGGTGCGGGCGTTGGCCATGATGACGGCGCGGCCATCGCGAATGTCGGCTTTTGCTTCTAATTTTCCGGTGCGCGGTTTGCCCGAAACCGCGCTGCCGATGGTCAAGCGTTCGATAGCCAGCCGTCCGATGCGAATGTCGAAGCCCGGAAGGATGGCGCCTTTCTTGCCCGTGGGCGAGAGCTTGGGGAGGCGGCGCAGCGTTGCGGCGTCCGCGGTCAGGCTGGTAATGTCGAGGCGGTTGTCGAGATAGGCGCGCGGAGTCCAGTCGAGCTCGACTTCGGCGCTTTCGAAGAAAACCCCGCTAGCATCAGAAACACGAAGGTCTCGGATGGTAGAGCGGTTCCAAATGGATCCGTCGATCCGCCCGATTTCGAACCGCAAGCCCGAGGTCGGTCGGAAGCCCTCGATCCGGTCGATCAGATAACGATGGCCGACACTGCTGTCGGCAAACAGCAGCACTGCGCCGGCTGCCAGTGCCAGCGCGAGCAGGATACCGCCAATCCATTTGAGCCACGTCAAAATGCCTGCCCCAGCGAAACCTGAACAGCGACAATCGATTCGCCGGGTCGGCGACCAAGCGGTGTGCCGACGTCGATGCGGATGGGGCCAAAATTCGAATAGTAGCGCAGGCCCAGCCCCGCCCCGATGCGCAGCCCAGTAAAATTGGGGATCGATCCGGTATAGATATTGCCTGCGTCTACAAACGGAACGACGCCGAAATTGCCGCCGAAGACGGGCAATCGAACGCGCGCTTCAAGCGAAAACTCGGCTAGGCTGCGGCCGCCGATGGGTTGGTCAAGAACATTGCGCGGGCCGATTTCCTGATAGCCAAAACCGCGCACCGAGCCGCCGCCGCCCGAATAGAAACGCCGTGATGGGGCAATGTCCTCGCGCGCTGCTCCGGCAGTGATGCCGATACGGGCGCGACCCGCAATAACGGTGCGCGCGCCGATGGGCACATAACCGCTAGCGTCAATCTGGCTGCGGACATAGCTGAACACCTTGCCTGTCGCCGACACTTCAGGCGACAGGCGACCCGACAGGCGGAAACCGCGCTTGGGATCGAGCAGATCGTCCGAGCCATCATAGCCGAGCGTCAGCGGTAGCGCGCCGACGAAATAGACGCGGCGCTGGGCAATCCCCTGTGTCAGCACGAAATCCTTCTCGCTCGACGCGAGGAGTTCGAAGCCGATGCTGTAGGTCCATTTCTTTTGCCAGATGATATTGGTCTGGCGTTCGAGGCTGGCGGCGACGTTGAAACTGGTCGCGTCATAGGCGGGGCGGACTTCGTGGCTGGCGATGACCGACGCATTCAACACCTGATCACGCCGCCGGAAATTACCCATCCGCAGCAACGCACCGACCAACTGTTCGCGCGTGCCCGCGACGCCGCGAAAGGTGACTGCGCCTTCAGGCCGGATGAAATTGCGGTGTTGCCAACTTGCCTCGACACGGAAGCCTTCGCCGGTGCCATAGCCGACTTCACCTGCGACGGTGCGCACAGGCGCAGGTTCGATGGTTGTGGCGATATCGACCGTTCCAGGCGTCTTGCCCTCGACAGGTTCGAGTTTGACCGAGGAGACCAGGCCGGTCGCAATCAAGGCGCGGCGGAGGTCGTCGATCAACGACTGGTCGTAAAGTTCACCGGGGCGAAAGCGGGCGATGGTCTGGACATGCTTCGGCCCAAACGGTGCTCGGTCGCCGAGCATCGTGATAGCGCCGATCTTGCGCTCGCCGCCCGACTCTACGTTGAGGTTGAGCGTTGCGATTCGCGTGTCATGGTCGATGACGATGTCGGGCTTGGCAA
>JAYUYR010000128.1:0-6061 GCA_043752405.1 Sphingomonas sp.
GTCGATGGGCTTGCCGTCGCTTTGCAGGAAGCCGACTTCGCCGGTCTGGCGATGGCGTGCACGGTCAAACGAATAAGCGAGACGCACGGTATGTTGGTCGCTGATATCGTAACGCAGCGACGCAATAACGCCGTAACGGCGCGTGCCGGTCTGGCTTGGTGTCAGGACGCGGATTGTATCGAGAATGTCCCCGTCGCCATTAAGATCGCGCCCGAAATAAGGGATGCCGCCGATGTAGCCGGTCTGGCAGCTGAGCGTCGGGCCTGGAGGCGTAGTCTGGCAGTTCGCTGCCGCCGGATTAGTCGTCGAAACCGGTAAAAGGGGATTGAGGGGTGTCGGGTTGACGTCGCGACGCCCTTCTTGGCCAACCGCACCGCCACCGCCGTTTGCCTTCACATATTGGAAACTCGGATCAACCGACAGGATCAAGCCGTCCGCCAGCGTAAAGCGTGATGCAAGGCGGATGTTGCCAGTGTTCGACGGGTTGACGCGTTCATCGAAGGTGGAGCCGCAGGTGTTGGCAACATCGGCGACACCGGGCCGCGCGATCTGATTGGTCTGGCATGGTGCGATTGAATAGAAACGGCCGTCGCCATCGGTTGGGAAGCGGACGGCAATGCCGGTAACGGGATCGATGCGGAGTGGCACCGAGCCAAAGAAATTGTTGCGCGCCTGATTGTAATGGCCTGCGATCGAGATGAAATCGCCGTTGTCGCCGATGGGCTGATACAGCCGCGCGTTATACTGCTGCTTCTTGATCTTGCCGCTGTTGTTAAAGACATTGTCGTTTTCGCTGGCGCTTGCCGACACAAACGCACGAGTACCGAAGGGACCGAACTCACCGGTATCGACCGATCCAAAGATGCGGAAGAATTTGAATTCACCGGCTGACCCGACGAGCTTGGCACCAAAATCTCTGTAGGGAAGACGTGTGCGATAATTGACCGTCGAACCCGATGCCGCCGCAGTCGGGCTGTCAACGTCGGTCGAGCCCAGGTTGACGTTGACCTGTTCGATCAATTCGGAATCAAGTTGCTGGCTGGAATAGAGCGCATAGTTGCCCGAATCGTTTAGCGGCACGCCGTCAAACGTCTGCGAAATTCGGGTGTTGTCGAAACCGCGGATCGAGAGCTTGCCGCCGGCCGACCCAAACGCATCGTTGTTCTGAAAGCTGACACCGGGAAGCTGGTTGATGATGTCGTTGATCGATTGACCGGGCAGCTGGCGTTCGATCAGTTCCTGCGTGAGGACAGCTTTTGCTTTGGTCGTGTCGGGCGTTACGATGCCGCCGACACCGTTAGAAGTGCGCGTGGCGGTAACGACGATCTCCTTGCTGTCAAAGTCAACCGAACCTGTCGATTGCGCAAATGCAGCACCCGGCAGGATGATGGCCGCAGCCGCGACGCTAGCAAGAAACTGATTACGCATGATTTGAATCCCTAGTGGCAAAAGCCTGTAGCGGCGCATTGGCGCGCCGACTCGACAAGCTCCCTGCGGCGCTTATGTTGCGACTTTGTGACGGTGTGCAACGGCGACGTTAACTGATGCACAACTTCTCATGCTGCGTTGCAAAAAAGTCACGCCTTGTGACCTGTCAGTGGTGCGCGGTCATTCGTCGCCGTAGATCGCGACTTCGGCCGGCTGGCCCGATGAAATGCGCCCGCGATACATGCCCGGCGTATTGAAGCTCCAGCCGCCGACGCCATCGGGGCCGACAACAATGACACCGCCGTCGCCGCCGAGCGCCTTGACTTCGGCCATGACGGTTTGAGCGGCAGTCACAATTTTTTCGCCGGTGAAGCGGACACGCGCGCAGATTTCATGCGCGACCCCTTCGCGGATGAAGAATTCGCCCGCGCCGGTGGCCGACACGGCGCAAGCGCGGTCGTCGGCATAGGTGCCCGCGCCAATGATCGGTGAATCGCCGATACGGCCCCAGCGCTTGCCTGTGAGCCCGCCGGTCGACGTAGCGGCGGCGACATGGCCTGCTGTGTCGACGGCAACAGCGCCAACCGTGCCGTATTTGAGATCGACATCGAACCAGCTTAGTTTTTTGGCCTTGAGTTCGTCGAGCTGGCGGCGGCGTTTGGGGGTAGCAAAGTAAGCGGGGTCAACCTGTTCAAGATTTTGTTCGACCGAAAAGCGGTCGGCCCCTTCGCGTGCGAGAATAACATGCGGACTGTGTTCCATAACGGCGCGGGCAAGGCTGACGGGATTTTTCGTGCGTGTGACGCCGGTGACCGCACCTGCCCGCCGGTCGCGCCCGTCCATGATGGCGGCATCAAGCTCGTTGACGCCTTCATACGTGAACACTGCGCCGCGTCCGGCGTTGAAATGCGGGTCGTCTTCGAGAATGCGCACTGCCGCTTCCACGGCGTCGAGCGAACTGCCGCCGGACTTCAGCACTGCCGATCCTTTGTCGAGCGCCAAGGTCAGCACCGCACGAATCGCCTTGTCATCGTCGGGCTTCAATCGCGCGCGTTCTATGACGCCGGCGCCGCCGTGAATAACGAGCGACCATCGGGGAGCGGCGGGCGGCTTGGTTGCGGCAATGGTCATGGCCGCAGCGGCTATCAGGAGGAAGACACGAATCATAGCAGTTCACCGCGCAAAGGTTACAAAGGCTACACTATCAGAAGTTGCCGCGTCGCAGGATTTCGTCATGTTTTGTCTGCGAGTCATCCACAGCCTGTCGCGCGTCGGCACGTTTGCGCGGCCTGATCGTTTTGGCCACTGGCAGTTGGTATTCGGCAAGCGCTTTGTTCGCGATTTCGGCCTTTTTCCGTTCGAGGGGTGTCCAGACGATGGGGCCGGTCTGAACCCGCGCCATCATGGCATTCCATTCGCGCAGGGCGAGCGCGCGGATTTCGGGATCGCGCGCCCGGCGATTGGGATTGTCGAGCAGGAAGCGTGTCAGTCCTTCGGGAAAGACGCGCCGTTCGCCGACTTGTTCGCCGCCGTAAAAGACGGGGACAGGCACACCGTTCATCGCACGGTCGAGGGCTTCGTGATGAAGTTGCTGTAAGCCGAACTCGAGCGCCGCGTCCCACGCATGGTCGAACGGCTGGCCGATCAGGCGCGCGCGCAGACGGTAGGCCGTCTGGCGGGTCATGCCGACCGATTCGGCCGCGAGGGAAACCGATCCGGTTTCGACGAGGCTTTCGAGAAAGCCAATCATGCGGTCGCGAGTCCAGCCATCGTGACGGGAGCTGCCGTCGGCGTCTGCAATGATTGCAGGGAGCGCGGTGGCGCGAAGCGAGGAGTGTTTGGTTTTTCCTGTCATTCGACACAAATAACCTATATGGCTTGTGTAGGACATCATTTTTAGCGGTAGATGCCCGTTGCTTCGCACCGGCTTGGCGCGGCGGTTTCAAACGGGTAGAGGATACATATGTCCTCACTTCGCCCCTGGCGCGATATTACGCGCCGCACATCACGCCAGATCATGGTCGGCAATGTTCCGGTCGGCGGTGATGCGCCGGTCACCGTTCAGACAATGACCAACACGCCGACGTCGGATGCCGGAGCGACAATTGACCAGATCCGGCGGTGCGAAGAGGCGGGTGTCGACATCATCCGCGTGTCGTGCCCCGATATCGAGTCGACGGCGGCGCTGAAAACAATCGTGCGTGCGGCGAATGTGCCGATCGTTGCGGATATCCATTTTCATTACAAACGCGCGCTCGAAGCTGCCGATGCCGGCGCGGCGTGCCTGCGCATTAATCCGGGCAATATCGGATCGGCCGACCGTGTGCGCGAAGTCGTCAATGCGGCAAAGGCCAACGGCTGTGCGATCCGGATCGGCGTCAATGGCGGAAGCCTGGAAAAGGACTTGCTTGAAAAATATGGCGAGCCGTGCCCCGAGGCGCTGGTCGAAAGCGCGCTCGACCATATTAAGCTATTGCAGGATCACGACTTCCATGAGTTCAAGGTCGCGGTGAAGGCGTCGGACTTTTTTCTGGCGGTGGCAGCGTATCAGCAACTGGCCGAAGTCGTCGATTGCCCGCTGCACCTGGGCATTACTGAAGCGGGGGGCTTTGTCGGCGGCACAGTGAAATCGGCGATCGGGATCGGATCGCTGCTGTGGTATGGGATTGGTGATACGATCCGCGTGTCGCTGTCTGCAGAGCCCGAAGAAGAAGTGCGGGTGGGGTTCGAGATATTGAAGGCGTTGGGCATCCGCAATCGCGGGGTGCGCGTTGTGTCATGCCCGTCATGTGCGCGGCAGGGGTTCGATGTGATCCGTACCGTACAAAAACTCGAGGAACGGTTGCAGCATATCCGCACGCCGCTGTCACTGTCGGTGCTGGGTTGTGTTGTGAATGGTCCGGGCGAAGCGCGTGAAACCGACATTGGCCTGACCGGCGGTGGCGCGGGCAAGCACATGGTCTATTTGTCAGGGGTAACCGACCATCATGTGAATGACGCGGATATGGTCGATCACATCGTCCGGCTGGTCGAAGCCAAGGCTGCGGAGATTGAAGCAGCGACCGCCTCGCTGGCGGCGTGAACCGTCACGCAGTGCGGCAGACGACGGCGGACATATAGATAGGTGATGCGCGCGGTCACATCCAGTGAACGATGACTGCGACCCTGTTTGTATTGGTTATAGGCCGATTATTGCGGCAAGCTCAATCGGGTAGCGCGCGCGGACGGAAATCGTCGTCGAGCGCGACGAATGTAAATACCCCGCTTGTCACCTTGACCTCTTCCTGGCCGCGGTCGCGGCTGGCGATGACATCGAGGCGGATGGCGATCGAGGTGCGGCCACGGCGTTCGACGCTGGCATAAACCGAAATCAGGTCGCGGAGCAGGATGGGGGCGTGGAATTCCATTGATTCAATTGCGACTGTAGCGCAGCGGCCTTGGGCGATCCGGCCCGCCATGATGCCTCCGGCAATGTCCATCTGGCTGAGCACCCAACCGCCGAAGATGTGGCCGTTGGCGTTGATGTCGGCCGGTTGCGGGACGACGCGCAGGATGGGCTGTTCGCTGGTCGTCATGGTTTCGTATCCTCGAACAGATCGGCGACGGTGTCGTCATGCCCCGATCCGGCGCTGAGGAAGACAAGGCCCATCAGGCTCGCTGCGAGCAGGACCGAGAAAAACACGCCGAGCCCGGTTGCAATTGCCATGTGAACAGGGATTGGGCCAACCATCGCCCGGAGCACAAGTAAACCGATGACCGTTGCGATTGCCGCCACGCCGACCATCCACAGCATCAGACGCTTGAACCGCCCCCAGGCAAAAGCTGCGTATTGCGGATTATCAAGATCGGGCTTTGCCATAGCTTCCCTTTGGCGCGCGAACGTGAGACGATCAAGGTGTAGCGGCAAAGAGTCGCAATAGCAGGAGAGAGTTCATGACGATCGGGGCGATCCTTGCGTCTAAAGGCAGCGATGTGCTGTCGGTCAGCAGCACCGACCGGGTGTCCGATGCCGTCGCGATGTTTGCTGAAAAGCGCATTGGTGCCGTACCGGTGATCGACGCGGGGCGGGTCGTCGGCATTTTTTCCGAGCGCGACGTTGTCTATTCGCTGGCCAGGGTCGGCGCTGCGGCGCTCGATGCGATAATTGCCGATGTAATGACCGCGCCGGCGATGACGGTCGATCCCGATACCGCAGTCATGTCGGGCCTGTCGCTGATGACGAAACGGCGGATACGGCATTTGCCGGTCGTGCGGGGCAATGATGTGGTCGGGTTTATCTCGATCGGCGATCTGGTGAAATATCGCATTGACAGGATCGAAGCCGAAGCCGCGTCGTTGAGGGACTATATCGCGAGCTGAGGCCGCAACGATGTGCCGGTGCGGTCGGTCGTGCTGTTGTCGACGCCAAGCAAATCGAGCGTTGTCGGGAAAATGTCGAGGATCGAAACCGGCGTTTCGTGGCGGCTGTGGGTGCCGGTGCGGAACCAGAGCGCGCCTGCGGGGTGATGACGCCCTGATTTCGTGGCGTCGATCTTATAGGCAATGTCACTAAACATGAGTGTCTGGCAATCGGGGGCGGTGATGGCAGTGCTGTCATTGATTTGGGTATCGATGTTGCACGAGAAATAGAGGC
>JAYUYR010000129.1:0-6038 GCA_043752405.1 Sphingomonas sp.
TCGCGGTGGAAGCCGGAACGACCCGGGGCGAATTCGTTGTGGCTGCTTCCTTCCGGATCTGACCAGATTGGCGAGAGCACCGTCCGCCCGACTTCCGATTGCGTATATGGTGCAAATCACTGGCCGAATCAACGACCCTGCATATTCCTGCTTTCGGGCGGAATTCGCACTGTGAGGCCATTCATCGCGTCCGTCAGGATGATCTGGCACGCCAACCGGCTCGTCCGCGTCGCGCCGGTGGCGAGGTCGAGCATGTCTTCTTCCTCTTCGCGGGCGGGTGGCAGGCGCGCGAAATCATCGGCTGCCACGATAACATGGCACGTCGAACAGGCCATCTGCCCCTCGCACGTGCCTTCGAGTGGTTGGCCATCGTTCTGCGCAACCTCGAGCAAACGGTCGCCGACTTGCGCTTCGACGTCGCGGACCGTCGTCCCATCGGCCTCTATGAAACGGACAGTGATCATGCCGCCATATCCATCTGGCGATCGGCGGCCGCAACAATCTGGTCGATGGCCGCGATCAATTCGCTTTGTGTCGTATAGCGCCCGAAACCGATGCGCAGGCTCGACTGCGTTTCAGCGCGTGACAAGCCGAGCGCTGTCAGCACATGACTGGGTCGCCCCGATCCGCTCGCACAGGCCGACCCTGCCGACAAAGCCACATCGCGAAGCTCGGATATGATCCGGCTCGCGTCGAGGCCCGGGCGACGGATATTGAGATTGCCTTTGTAACGGTGCGTTTCCGAACCATTGAGTATCCACGCCGGACCAAGCCGCGCACGGGCGCTGTCCCACAGCGCCGCCACATGTGACGCATCGATGTCCACCCGCTGCGCCGCAAGCGCTGCGGCCGCTCCGAACCCTGCACAAAGCGCCGGTGACAATGTTCCCGAGCGCAGCCCGCCCTCCTGCCCGCCACCATGCATCAACGGTTCGAGCGCGATACCATCCCGCACCCATAATGCCCCGATGCCCTTGGGCCCGTGGATCTTGTGCGCACTGATCGCGACCATATCGCAGTTATCGGGGATCGGGACGCGGCCATAACCCTGCACGGCATCGCAAAAGAACAGCGCACCAACGGCGTGCGCCGCGTCGGCAAGCGCTCCGACAGGCTGGATCACGCCGGTCTCGTTGTTGACCAGCATCGCGGCCACGATGGCCGTTCCCCCGGGAAACTTCACATTGGTGTCGACCAATCCGTCTCGATCAACCTCGATCCATGTGACGTCATGATCGCACCCGCCGATGTAGATCGCAGTATCGCGGACACAGGCATGTTCGGTATCGGGCAGCACAATACCGCCCCCGCCAAACCCTTTCAGTGCCCAGTTCGCGGCCTCGGTTGCGCCGCTCGTAAAGAACAGCTGCCCTCCTGTGGGCAGCAACGCCGCAACTTGTTCGCGCGCCAGCTCTGCCACCGCTTTCGCCGCGCGCCCGGCGACATGCGACGAGTGCGGATTTGCCGACCCCTCGGGCGTCAGCCACGGCAGCATCGCTTCCCGCGCTTCGGGCGCCAGCGGTGTCGTCGCCTGATAATCCAGATAGATCATCCTGCCCGCCCTGCGATGCGCTTCCACGCCTCGATAAAGCGATAGATGTCGGCACGGCTTGTTTCAGGGCCGAACGAAACGCGGATCACTTCGCTGGCGCTCTCCTCGCTCCACCCCATTGCTGCAAGGACATGGCTTGGCTTCAGGCTCCCCGACGAACAGGCGCTGCCGGCAGAAATCGCTATGCCCGCCATGTCGAACTGGATGAGCTGTGCCGACGATGCAACGCCCGGCATCCAATATCCGGCAATCGTGGGAAGGCGCGGGCTGGCCTTTGCCACAATTTGCCCTCCAGCGGCTTCGATGGCCGCATCGAGGTGCGAACGAAGGTCGGCTGCACGGTCGAGCCAACTCCGCGAGACTTCCAGAGCCGCGACCAGCCCGAGCGCGCCGGGTAAATTCTCGGTCCCGGGCCGATATCCCCGCTCCTGCCCCCCGCTGGCGGCGAGCAATCCCAGATCACGGACAAGCAGCGCACCCGTTCCGGGCGGTCCACCAAACTTGTGCGCCGAGATTGCTATCAAATCGGCGTTGGGCAGGGCAATTTTTCCCGCTGACTGCGAAGCATCGACAAACAATATGCCGTTCGAAGCGCGTACGACGCCCGCCAGCACGCCCAAGGATTGCTGAACGCCCGTTTCATTATTGACCGACTGGATTGCCACCAGTGGCCGCCGCGCACCCAATGCCCCCAAGCGCCCCACAAGCGAATCATACGCGACCAGGCCGTCGCCGCCGACGGGAATGATATAGGCATTGGGCACGACACGGTGGACCGCGTCGTGCTCGACCGAACCGGCCAGCACAGCATCCGCATCGGTCCGGCCCAACGCAATCGCAATCGCCTCGGTCGCCCCACTGGTAAAGACGACGTCGCCATCCCAATCGAGCACAGCCTTCACCCGTGCGCGCGCATCCTCCAGCGCAGCGCGTGCCGCCCGCCCCTCGGCATGCGGCGATGACGGGTTCGCCCAGCGCGCGAAACCATCGGCAACAGCGGCGCGCGCCACCGCCAGCACGGGCGTCGTCGCGGCATGATCGAGATAAAGCCTGTCGGCCAAAGCATGTGTGTCCGTAATCGTTGCTCTCAACGCCTCCTTGCCTATATAGGCGCTCGACCGCAACGCGCGACACATGCAACGCGCGCTCAAGTTTTACAGAAAGTGCCCATGCCCGAAGTTATTTTTCCGGGGCCGGAAGGTCGCCTCGAAGGCCGTTTCAATCCCGGGCCACGCCCGCGCGCTCCCGTTGCGATGATCCTCCACCCCCATCCGCAGGGCGGCGGTACGATGAACAACCGCATTGTTCAGTCCCTGTATCAGACGTTCGTGCGGCGCGGCTTTGCCACGTTGCGCTTCAATTTCCGTGGCGTCGGCAAGTCGCAGGGCGTTTTCGACAATGGCGTCGGCGAACTGTCCGATGCGGCGTCGGCGCTGGACTGGGTGCAATCAATCCATCCCGAAGCGCAGACGACGTGGATCGCCGGTTTCAGCTTCGGTGCATGGATCGGGATGCAGTTGTTGATGCGCCGCCCCGAGATCAAGGGCTTCATCTCGATAGCGCCGCCCGCGAACATGTATGATTTCACATTCCTCGCCCCGTGCCCATCGTCGGGCATCATCATTCAGGGGACCGGCGACGAAGTCGTGACGCCCAATGCGGTGCAAAAACTCGTCGACAAGTTGCGGACCCAGCGTCACATCACGATCCATCATGACGAGATCCGTGGCGCGAACCATTTTTTCGAGCACGAGCAGGTCGAATTGATGAAATCGGTGGATCGTTATCTCGACATGCGTCTCGCCCCCGATTCGCCGATCCGGTAAGGAGCAAGGACATGGCCGACGAAGTGCTTAGTTATGACGAAAGCACCAAGGATCTTTATCTCGACCTGTTCACCGAAATCGCGATCATCGAGCATCTGGTGCGCCAGCGGTTCGAGCCTGCCCTTCTCGCTGATCTCGCCGCAGCGGATTTCGGGGTGCTCAACCATTTCGTCAGGTTGGACAAAGCAACCGAAAAGCTGAAGACTCTCGCATGGTGCTTTCAGGTCGAGATATCGGCAATGCGCGCGACCGTGTCGGCACTCGCCGCTCGCCGCTTTCTCGAAGTCGACTGGGTCGATGGGCACGAGTGCGTTTTCCTGACCGAAGCCGGTCGTGCCAAACATGCCGAGGCCGTGGCCGATATGGCGCCTGACATCCTTGAAATCATGTCGGAGTTCAAATTGGGTGATCTAAAGATTACGGCAACAACCCTAAGAGAAATCCGCCGGACTTTCGATAATCTGCCGGATCGCTAAACCGTCACGATCAGGATATTGCCGACGACGACAAGCGCTGCAACGATCATCAACCACCCCCGCATCTTGTCGCCGCCTTTTTGCAAAGTCATATAGCCGCCGATGGCCAGCGCGGTTGCGCCCATCATTGCAATCGCCAAGAGAATAAAACCGCTCATTTTCTAATAATAGCGGCAAACAGCGCCGCGTCGATATTGCCACCTGACAGTATCGCCAACGTCCGCGCGGTCGGGACGACCTTGCCGCTCAGCAGTGCCGCTAGAGCAACTGCTCCCCCCGGTTCGAGCACCAGTTGAAGATTGGCAAAAGCAAAACGGATGGCATTTTCGGTTTCGGTCTCGCTGACCGCAACGCCGGTCGCCCCGCGCGCCTTCAATATGCCGAAGGTCAGCGGCGAGACTTGCTTGGTCTGCAACGCATCGCATGCCGTGACAGGCGGGTGATCCATCACCGGAACAATCGCTCCCCCGGCCAGCGAGCGGGTCATGTCGTCCCACCCCTCGGGCTCGACGACAACGATCCGCGCATCAGGGCATGCCAGTGCCAACCCCGCCGACAGCCCGCCCCCACCGCAGCAAGTCACCACCAGATCAGGCGGCGGCAGCCCGCGCTCCGCAAGCTGACCGATCGCTTCGATTCCTGCACTCCCTTGGCCTTCAACAATCCAGGGATCATCGAAACTCGGCACCAGCGTCGCCCCACGTTCGGCCGCCAGCGCCGCTGCAATCGCCTCGCGGCTGTCGGTCATCCGGTTACAAAGCACAATTTCGGCGCCCAGCGCCCGCGTGCCTTCTAGCTTTGCGGCCGGTGCATCCTCCGGCATGACAATTGTCGCGGAGATTCCCAGCTTTTTCGCGGCCCAGGCAACGCCCTGCGCATGATTTCCCGACGAAAATGCGACCACACCCCGCGCGCGCTCCTCTTGCGACAACGAACTTAACCGGTGCCACGCCCCGCGGATCTTGAACGCGCCGATCGGCTGCAAGGATTCAGCCTTGGCGAAAACAGTCACGCCATTGATTTCAATATCGAACAATGGTGTTGGCGGCAGGATTGCGGCAATCGATACCGCCGCGTTATCCACACCCTTTGCCGTTGGTTTTCGCAAGTTTTCAACCCTTCGTGACACTTTTACGACGATCCGCATATATTACACTTTACATCAACCTCCGTGGTGCATAGATGCGCGCTTCCCGCTGCCCCATGGGACTTCCAACCGCAAGGCAGCTCAACGACCGGCGCAAGCCATTTGGAGGTCCCTTGAATTGCACAATCATCATAACGCGCTGGGGCTAGCAACGTCCCAAGGCATCGCCCCCGATGCCGTAGCTGTTGTAAAGACGCAACCGGTCCAGCCGGTTACGCTTCTTCGCCCGCACGCCGCTTCGCGTGCCGCCCGCTTCTTCGTCGAGAAGTTTCCGGGCCGCTCGATCTATGCGGTAAAAGCGAACCCTTCGCCTGATCTGCTGACGATCCTGTGGGATAGCGGCATAACGCATTACGACGTTGCCTCGATTGCCGAGGTGCGCCTCGTCGCGCGGGCGCTGCCGGACGCAACGCTTTGCTTCATGCACCCTGTCAAGGCTGAGGAAGCGATTGCCGAGGCTTATTTCGAGCACGGCGTCCGGACCTTTTCGCTCGATACGATGGAAGAGCTTGAAAAGATCGACCGCGCGACGAATAGCGCAACCGATCTGACGCTGTGCGTCCGCTTGCGGGTGTCGTCGGAACATTCAAAGCTCAGTCTTGCTTCGAAGTTCGGTGCAGAACCCCATGAAGTTCGGCAACTTCTTATCGCGACACGGCAGCTCGCCGATGCGCTCGGCATCTGCTTTCACGTCGGCAGCCAGGCTATGTCGCCCGCAGCCTATTCCGAAGCGATGCAGCGCGTCCGTGCCGCCATCGTCGAAGCGGCGGTCACGGTCGATGTCGTTGATGTCGGCGGCGGCTTTCCGTCGTCCTATCCGGGAATGGAGCCGCCCCCACTCGAAGTGTTCTTCGACGTCATTCACAAGTGCTTCGAGGATCTGCCCGTCAGCTATTCGTCCGAATTGTGGTGCGAACCCGGTCGCGCGCTATGTGCCGAATATTCGTCACTGATCGTCCGCGTCGAAAAGCGCCGAGGAACTGAACTTTATATTAATGACGGCGCTTACGGCGCGCTGTTCGATGCCGCGCATATCG
>JAYUYR010000130.1:0-14432 GCA_043752405.1 Sphingomonas sp.
GCTTTCGACCAGATCGGCCAGATGTCGCGTCGCATCGGGGCGGCCACAACCCCAGGCGCGCTTGGCGGCATTGGCAAGGCCAACCGCATCAAGGCCCAGTTTCTGCATCTGTTTAGCCAATTCGACCGGGGTAAAGTCGCGCTCGGCAATCGCCCGCGCGCCGCCCGCCTCAACCATCTCGCGGACATTGGCAGTCTGGTGATCGTCCATCGCGCTCGGTAAGGGGATCAGGATCGCCGGACGCCCCGCTGCCGTCAGTTCGGCAATCGTCGATGCGCCCGCGCGTGCGATCACGAGATGCGACCAGCTCAACCGCTCGGGCAAATCGGGCATGTAAGTGGCAAGGTCGGCGGGGATGCCAAGCTGTGCATAGCGCTCGCGCACCTCTTCGATGTCTTCGGCGCGGCATTGCTGAGTCACTTGCAGCCGCCGCCGGAAATTAAGCGGCAGCAGCCCCAGCCCACCGGGCACAACGCGCGAAAGGACGCTCGCCCCCTGCGACCCGCCAGTGACCAATATTCGGAAAATGCCGTTGTCGTCGAGCGGCGGAAAATCCTCTTCGCGGATTTCGATGATTTCCTCGCGGACCGGATTGCCGACAAGGTGCGTCTTGTGGCTCCACGCGGGCTTCACCCGTTCGGTGTCGGGATAGCTTGTTGCAATCGCGTTGACCCAGCCGCCGACCAGTCGATTAACACGGCCCAGCACCGCATTTTGTTCATGCACCACGGTCGGCACACCGCCACGTTTGGCGCCAAGCAAAGCGGGAAATGCCGGATAACCGCCGAAACCGACCACGGCAGACGGGCCGAATTCCTTGAAAATTTCGTAACTCATCAGCCGACCCTTGCGGATCGCTTGCCAGCCGGGAAGCCATGACAGCGGGCTCTTGGTGATGCGACCGGCAGGAAGCGTGTGAATTTCGACCCCATCGAAAAGCCCCGGAATCTTCGCTCCGCGGGCGTCGGTGATCAGTGCGACCTGATGCCCGCGGCGGATCAACTCCGCTGCCAGCGCATGGGCGGGAACCATATGCCCGCCGGTCCCGCCTGCCGCCAGAACATAATGTTTTGAAATGCTCACCGTTTGCTCCACCGCACGACATAGGGCGAGCGACGCAGATACGGGTTTCGCCGAGTGAACGCCAGCAACAGTCCAAACCCCATCGACAGTGCGAGCATCGACGACCCACCGTAACTCACGAATGGCAAGGTCATTCCCTTCGACGGGGCAAGGTTCACGTTGACTGCCATGTTGATCAACGCCTGCACCGCAAATTGCGTCGTCAGCCCTGCCGCCGCCAGCACGATAAACGGATCCTCTTCGTCGAGCAGCTTCACGAATACGCGCACCACGATGGCCAGGAACAGGAAGGCCAGTGCAATGCACGCGAACAGGCCGAATTCCTCGCCGATGACCGAAAAGATATAATCGGTATGCGCTTCGGGCAGATGAAATTTCGCTTGCCCCCCGCCCGGCCCCGTGCCGAAAAAGCCGCCCGCGGTCAGCGTCGCATGCGCGCTGTCGACTTGATAGGTATCGCCTGCCTGAAACAGGAAATTGTTGATCCGCTGCGTCGCGACGGGATAAAACAAATAGGCTGCAACAATGCCGACCGCACCTGCGCCAGCGAGCGCACTCATGATGCGATAGGACACGCCGGTCAGCATCAGCATCGCCAGCCAGACCGAACAGAATATGATCGTCTGGCCGAAATCAGGCTGCTTCATCAGGAAAAACGCAATGATCGCGACAAGCATGAACGACAATGGGATCACCGGCAGCGACTTGTCGTGGGCGCGCAAGCTGAGCAGCCAGGCTAGGCTGACAACGAACAGCGGCTTGAGAAATTCGGACGGTTCGATGCCGGCGATACCGAAATTGATCCAGCGTTGCGCGCCATTCACTTCGTAACCGATCAGCGGGACCAGCGCGAGGAGGACACTGAATACGGCGGCACCAAACATCGCGAGGCGACGGGCTTGCTGCACCGGCAACATCGACACGCCGAGCATGAGCGGGATACCAAGCGATACCCACGCAAGTTGCCGCCAGAAATAGTTGAGCGGCGCAACTGTGATGTTGCCGCCCGAATAGCGCGCGGCAGCAGACGGTGACGCAGCGGCAACCGCGATCAATCCGACCGAAATCAGGATGAAGACAAGAAGAAGTAAAACGCGGTCAATTTCCCAGAACCACAGGCCGAATGCGCTCCTGTCTGAACGGCCGAGGCGTCCGGCGACTGAGTTTTTCACGCGCGCCGTGCCGCGTGCGATTGCTGTCATAACGCCTCCACCAATGCCCGGAACTGATCGCCTCGGTCTTCGTAATCGCGAAATTGATCGAATGATGCGCAGGCGGGGGAGAGCAGCACGGTATCGCCCGGCCGCGCCGTGATACTCGCGCGCCACACGGCCTGGTCGAGCGTCATACTCTGCGACACCGGCACGTGCGGGCGTAGCAGCGCCGCCAGCATCGCACTGTCGCGCCCAATCGTGAACGCGGTTTTGACATGGCCCAGATGGGGCAGGCACGCGTCGAGCTCGTCGGTCTTTGCCTCACCCCCCAATATCCAGAGGATCGATGGATAAGCCGCCAGCGCAGGCGCGGTCGACGTCGGATTCGTCGCCTTGCTGTCGTTGACGTAGAGGACGCCGTCCTTCTCGCGGATGCGCTCCATCCGGTGCGGGAGGCCCGGGTAAGTTTGAAGTCCAGCATCCACTTGCGCGAACGTTAGCCCAAGCCAGCGACACACGTGGAATGCGGCCACCGCATTCTCCGCGTTATGTGGCCCCTGCAATGTAGGCCACGAATGTTGTTCGCTAATTTCCGGAAGGTCGAAAGGCAGATCCCACTGAGAGAAGCAGTTGTAGGTAGCTTCCACCCGCTTACCCTTCAGGCTCCGGTAGATGTCTTCGGAGGTGGACGTGCTCAGGCCGATCGCGACAAAGTGCCCTTGTGACTGCATCTCGAACAACCGCGCCTTGCTCGCCGCATAGGCCTCGAACCCGTCATACCGATCGAGATGATCGGGCGTCACGTTGAGCAGCACCGCGACGTCGCAGTCGAGGGTGAAGGTCAGGTCGATCTGGAAGCTCGACAGCTCCAGGACGTAGACGCCGCCCGCTGGCAACGGCTCCTGCCCCAGGATCGGCAGGCCGATATTGCCGCCCATCGTCGTCGGCACGCCTGCGGTCTTCAGGATGTGATGCACCAGCGCGGTCGTCGTCGATTTACCGTTGGTGCCGGTGATCCCGACGACCTTGTGCGGCGGCAGTTCGGCGCGGGCTTGGGCGAAGAGTTCGATGTCGCCAATCACCGGCACATTGAACGATGCGGCATGCGCGGCAATGGGGTGGCGGTTGAGGGGCACGCCGGGGGAGACGATGACAGCCGTGAAACCGGTAAGGTCGAGGGTCGTGGGGTCACGCCAGTCAAGGTCGTCGGTGCGGCGGGAGGGATCACTATCCCACGCCACAACCTCGGCCCCGCTGGCCAGCAGCCCGCGCACTGTCGCTTGGCCCGAGCGTGCCAGCCCGAGGACCGCATAGCGCTTCCCCGCCCAAGTGCGCGACGTAATCAACGGATCTTCAACGTCGAAAGGCCCGCCAGTGCGAGGACTATGGCAATGATCCAGAACCGGATGACCACGGTCGATTCCGCCCAGCCGAGCTGTTCGAAATGATGGTGGATCGGCGCCATCTTGAACACGCGCCGCCCGGTGCGTTTGTAGTAGCCGACCTGAATGATGACGCTCAACGCCTCCACAACGAATAGCCCGCCGATAATTCCAAGCACAATTTCGTGGTGCGCAGTGACGGCAATCGTGCCGAGTGCGCCGCCCAGCGCAAGGCTTCCGGTATCGCCCATGAACACCGCTGCAGGCGGCGCATTGAACCACAGGAACGCCAGCCCCGCCCCCACGATTGCGCCGCAGAAGATTGCCAGATCGCCTGCGCCCGCGACATAGGGGATGCCGAGATAGGCCGAAAACTTAGCGTTTCCGACGAGATAAACGATGATCATGAAGGCAACACTGGCGATGATGACCGGCATCGTCGCAAGGCCGTCGAGCCCGTCGGTCAGGTTCACCGCATTGCCAAACGCGACAATCGTGAACGCGGCGAAGGCGATATAGAGCGGGCCAAGCTCGATCCGGTAATTGCTCAAGAATGGAAGATAAAGCTCGGTGCCATTATACGACGTGATCAACCACGCCACCAAACCGGCAATCACGAACTCGCCGAGCAAACGCACGCGGCCAGACACGCCCTTATGGCTCGCCTTGCGGACTTTATCGAGGTCGTCGAGAAAGCCGATCAGCCCAAACCCGAACGTCACAATGATGCAGCCCCAGACATAGGGATTGCGCAAGTCCATCCACAACAGGCTCGACACGCCGAGCGATGTGAGGATCAACAGCCCACCCATTGTTGGCGTGCCGCGCTTGGCAAGGTGCGATTGCGGACCGTCCTCGCGGATCGGCTGTCCCTTGCCCTGACGCAGGCGCAGCCAGCCGATGAACTTCGGGCCGATCAGCAGGCCGAGGAACAACGCTGTCGCCACTGCGCCACCGGTGCGGAAGCTGAGGTATCGGAGCAGGTTGGTTACGCCGGGAAAGCCAAGTGATTCGGCAAGGAGATAGAGCATCAGGCGCTCCTCAATGCAGTGACAAGCATCGACAGGCCGACGCCGTTCGAGCCCTTGACGAGGATGACGTCGCCATCGGCAACCATCGGACAGAGCACGTCGGTTGCAGCATCGGTATCGGCCACATGACGAAAATCGACCTTGCCCTCGATGGCTTTGGCAAGGGGCGTCATCGCGGGTCCGACGAGCACCGCAAAATCAACGTTTGCCGCGAGCAACGGTTCCGCAATTCCGCCATGAAGCGTCTCGCTCTCATTACCCAGCTCGCGCATTTCGCCCAGGACGGCGATCCGGCGGGTTGCGCTTTCATTGCCAAGTACCTGTAGCGTCGCCGTCATCGACGCGGCGTTGGCATTATAGCTTTCGTCGATCAGGACCGCGCCCGACACCAGCGAATAGCGCCGGCCACGGCCCTCCAGCCCCTCAAGCTCGGCCAGCGCCAGCCCGGCGACCGCAAGATCACCGCCAAGCGCCGACACCGCTGCAATCACGGCAAGGGCATTGGACACCCAATGTGCGCCCTGCTGACCGACCGTAAAGCACAGTTCGGCATCGGGTAGCGTTGCCGTTACCAGCGTCCCGCGAGCCGTTGCGACCGCATCGCGCGCGCGGACGTCTGCGCCATCGCCCATGCCAAAGGTCAGGATATGCGCGGCGTGCGGTCTGGCATGGGCAATCAGCCGATCACGCTGCGCGCTGTCGAAGGGAATGATCGCCGTGCCGCCGGGCTCTAGCCCCCGGAATATCTCGCTCTTGGCATCAGCGATGCCGTCGATTCCTGTCGGAAAAAACTCGATATGCGCGGGGGCGACCGCTGTGATGAGCGCGACGTGCGGGCGGACCATCGCGGTCAGTGCGGCAATCTCGCCGGCGTGGTTCATGCCCATTTCGAACACGCCATAATCGCTGTGGGCGGGCATCCGTGCGAGGCTTAAAGGCACCCCGGTGTGATTGTTGTAACTCTTTACCGACCGGTGAACCTTTGTGTCAGGTGTCCGCGACAGTGCAGCAGCAAGAGCCTCCTTGGTTCCGGTCTTTCCCACCGAGCCGGTTACCCCGGCGACCCTTGCTACCGTACGCGCCCTGCTTGCGACACCGAGGGCATTCAGTGCGGCCGCCGTATCGGCGACCAGAACATGGGGGTGCGGCGCAGGCTGCGAGACGATCGCTCCCGCTGCACCGCGCGCGAAGGCTCCGTCGACAAAACGGTGCCCGTCGTCATTTTCGCCTGTCATCGCGACAAACAAATTGCCCGCAGCGATCTCGCGGCTATCAAAGGCGATACCATTGACTGCGAAGTCAGCGGAGGCCGTGCCGCCGGTTGCGCGGGCGATGTCGGTGGAGGACCAGAGGCGACTCACGCCGCACACTCGCGCGCGACTTGGACGTCATCGAAGGGGAGTACGATATCACCGACCGTTTGCCCGGTCTCATGCCCTTTGCCTGCAATCAGAACGATGTCGTCGGCGCCAGCTTCGCCGATTGCCGCGGCAATCGCAGCGCGCCGGTCGCCGATTTCGGTGGCCTCAGGAGCCCTGGAGAGGATGCCTGCACGTATGATGGCCGGATCTTCCCCGCGCGGGTTGTCATCAGTGACGATCACCCGGTCGGCCATTGTCTCGGCAATCAGGCCCATTTCAGGCCTTTTACCGGCATCACGATCGCCCCCTGCGCCCATGACGAGGATCAACCGACCGATAGCGTGCGGTTTCAGCGCAGAAATCGCTGCCGCCAGCGCATCGGGCGTATGTGCATAATCGACATAGACCGGCGCACCCGCGCGGCTGATGACTGCCCGCTCCAGCCGCCCGCGCACCCCCTGAACCCGCCCCAGATTGGCGAGCGTCGTCGCCACGTCGCCACCGGTCGCAATGACAAGGCCCGCCGCAACCAGCGCATTCGCTGCCTGATACGCCCCGATCAGCGGCAGGGTGATCTTGTGCTCGACGCCTTCATGCGTCACCACAAGCGTCTGCCCCAATTGCGTCGGCACGCGCGACTGAAGGCGGAGCGTGCCGCCGCGTGTGCCGACACCGACCAGTTTAAGTCCCCGTTCGCGCGCCAGATCGATCACGCGGTCCGATGCCTCGTCATCCTGCCACACGACGACGGTGCCGTCGGCATCGATGACTTCGGAAAACAGCCGCAATTTGGCGGTGAAATAGGCCGCCATGTCGCCATGATAGTCGAGATGGTCGCGGCTGAGGTTGGTGAAGGCCGCTGCAGCGACCGGCAGCCCTTCGGTGCGGTACTGGTCGAGTCCGTGGCTCGATGCCTCGAACGCCGCATGCGTGACCCCTTCGCGCCTCAACCCCGCCATATTCGACAGGAAGGTCACGATGTCGGGCGTGGTCAGCCCCGTCACCACACGCTCGTCGGCGGTGGTCACGCCCAGCGTCCCGATGCTCGCGGCATGATGCCCCGCCATCCGCCACAACTGCCGCGTCAGTTCGACCGTCGATGTCTTGCCGTTAGTGCCTGTCACTGCGACCGTCGTCTGCGGGAAGGGCGCGAAAAACTTCGCAGCAAAGAGCGCAAAATCGCGGCGCGGCTCATCCGATGTGACATGAACCGCGCCTTGAATGCTTGGCCCATGACCGGACACGATCGCCACAGCACCTGCCTTCACCGCATCGGGTATGAAGTCCTCGCCGTTGAAGCGTGCGCCCCGAAATGCACCGAACACCGTTCCCGGCGCGACTTTGCGGTGGTCGATGGCAAATCCTGTCACCTCAGCCATCGCGTGGGTGCCAAGGAGCGCCCCCAGCCGCATCAGCGGACACCCTTGGGTTTCCAGAGCAGCGACGTCATATCGGCAAGATTCATTTCGCTATTCACGTCGGGCGTGACGCCGAGCAGCGGCCCGATGCGCGAAACGACCTTGCTGACCACCGGCGCCGATACCCAGCCTGCGGTGCGCTGGCCTGCGCTTTCGGCGCTGCCCTTGGGCTCGTCGAACATGACGATGATCACATAGCGCGGCGCATCCATTGGGAACGCCCCGGCAAAGGTCGATACCGTTGAATGCTTGGCATAGCCCCCCGCACCGGCCTTTTCCGCTGTCCCCGTCTTGCCACCGACGCGCAGGCCGTCGGCGTCAGCTTTGCGCCCCGTGCCGTCGAGCACCACCAGGCGCAACATCGCGCGCATCCTGTCACTGGTTGCTGCGCTGAAAACACGCGAGCCCTGCGGTGCTTTGCCGGGCTCAATCTTCATCAACGTTGATGGCCGCCAGATGCCGCCATTGACCAGTGCCGCATAGGCATTGGCCAGGTGCAGCGGCGTCACCGCAATACCGTGGCCATAGCCCGAGGTCATCACTGTCGCGCGGCCCCAGTCCTGCGGCCAGATCGGGCGACCGCGTTCTTTCAGTTCGATGTCGGGCGCGGTGTCGAAATGCAGCTTGCGGAATATGCTTTCCATCCGCGCGGCACCAAGCTGGTCGGCAATCCGCGCGGTCACGATATTCGACGAATGAACCAGCGCTTCGGGCACATTCAGCCAGCGACCCGTGGGGTGGTCATCCTTGATCCGGAAGCGCCCGACCGCGACCGGTTGGGTTGCGTCATACCGCTTGCCCAGCGACGTGACCACGCCCGCGTCCATCGCATGGGCAAAGGTGATGGCCTTGAACGTCGACCCGAGTTCATAGACACTTTGCGTCACATTATTGCGGCGCGAATCCTCGCTCGCCTCACCCGGCTTGTTCGGGTTGTAGACCGGCAGCGAAACCATCGACACCAGTTCGCCGGTATGCACGTCAAGCACCAGGCCGGTCGCTCCCTTGGCCTGCTGATCGACCATTGCTGCCGAAAGTTCGCTTTCCATTGCTGCCTGGACGCGCGCGTCAATCGAAAGAGCCACCGGCCTTCCGCGCGTCTGCGGATCGGTCAGTTGCGCATTCAGGACACGCTCCATCCCCGTAACACCGCGTCCGTCCAAATCAGTATAGCCCAGCACATGGGCGGCGAGTGTCGTTTGCGGATAAAGCCGTTCGGGTTCGCGGGCGTAGGCCATGGCCGGCTCACCCAGCGCGTTGATCTTGGCGACCAGATCGGGCAGCGCGCGCCGCCGTAAGTAGGTAAAGCGCGCACCCGATTGCAGAATCGCCAGATAGTCGGCTTCGCTGCGTTCGGGCATCAGTGCCGCCAGCTTGGGGGCCAAATCCTCGGGGTCGTTGAGCAGCTTGTTGGCATGGATGCCGATCGACCAGGCATCGATGGTCCGCGCCAGCACCTGACCGTTGCGATCGACGATGTCGCCACGTTTGGGGATCAGGCTGATCGTGCGCACGCCCGCGCTGGCATCGGTCGAAACCGTCAGCCACAACAGGCGGACAGCAATTAAGGTCACTGCCGCCATGAACAGCAGCATGATGATCATCAGCCGCTGATGTGCGACGACCAGCGACACCTGTCGCTGGCCATGGGCGCGGATTCGCGGGGGTTGGGCGACCAGTGCTGTCACGGACGTGTGCGGCTCTCCACTCGGGCAATCCGCGCGATGTCACGGGCCGACACGCTGTCGAGCATCGCCACCCGCTGAAGTTTCGGCTTTACGTCGACCGCAGCCGCAACGACGGTTCTGGACACGATGTCATCAGGAATCGCCGGCACGCTCACGTCAACCGGCTTGGGAATGGCGACCGATGCCATCATCGGCGGCGGTGCGTTGGGGGCGCCGCGCGCGCTGTCGAGGTCAAGCGCAACCAGCTGCGCACCATCGCGGACAAACTGGTCCGCCTTGGGGGCCGACAGCGCGAGCACATCGCCATTCCACCGTTCGAGCTGGCGCATCGATGCGCGCGTGCCCATTTCGGTTTGTAACTGGCGCACTTCGCGCTGCGCCGAGACAATCTGTGCCTCGACCGCCTCGAGCTTGCCGCGCTCGGCGGCAACCTGAAGCGAGATCAGATACAGGAACGTCACGGCCACCGCCACGAACGCAACCCATCCCACGGCTTTGAAGCGTTGCGCGATCATCATGACAGGGCACTTTCTGTTGGAGAAGCGTTGGCGGTTAAGGTCCAACTCGGGGCAGACGTGCGTTGCGCCGACCGCAACGTGGCGGAGCGCGAGCGGGGATTGCGGGCAATCTCCGCTTCGGAGGCACGCACCGGCTTGGCCACGCGCTCGAACGTCGGCTTTGGGCCGTCGGCGCGCATCGGTAGGTGGCGCGATCCGCCGGGGTCCCCGCCTGAGCGTTGCCGCATGAAATTCTTGACCAGTCGGTCCTCGAGGCTGTGGAATGTCACCACTGCCAAGCGCCCGCCGGGTTTCAGCGCGCGTTCGGCGGCGTCGAGACCGTCTTCGAGCTCGCCCAGTTCACGGTTGATATGCATGCGGATCGCCTGGAACGTCCGCGTTGCCGGGTCTTTCTTTTCATGCGCCTTGTGCCCCAGCGCGCGGCGCACGACGTGGGCAAGTTGCCCCGTCGTCGTCAGCGGCCGCGCCATCACGATCGCCCGGGCAATGCGCCGCGACTTGGGTTCGTCGCCCAGCGCATAGATGACGTCGGCAATGTCGGCTTCGTCGGCGGTGTTGACGAAATCGGCGGCACTCGGCCCCGCCTGCTCCATCCGCATATCGAGCGGCCCGTCCGACTGGAACGAAAATCCCCGTTCGGCGCGGTCGAGCTGCATCGACGATACTCCGATGTCGAGCACAACGCCGTCCGCCGGTGCTGCCCGGTCGAGCCGCGAAAAACAGTCCTGAACCAGCGTCAGCCGCTCATGCGTCTCTGCAGCGGCAATCGCATCGGGATCGCGATCGAACGCGACGACGTCTGCACCCGCATCCAGCATCGCGCGCGTATAACCGCCCGCACCGTAAGTCCCGTCGACGTGCCGTTCGCCGGGTATGATGTTCAGGGCACGGAGAACTTCATCGAGCAGGACCGGAACATGGGGTGCGGTCACGACGCGCCCCGCTCGGCCATCAGCCAGGCGCAGCGTTCTTTCTTGGCGGCATCGGCATCCGGGTCTGCCAGCAGCTTTTCCGGCGACCAGACTTCGATCGTATCGCCTGCGCCCCAGAAGAAGGCGAGCGTCGTCAGCGCGCCCTTGTCGCGCAGGAATGGCGGGAGGATGAATCGGCCCGACGCATCGAACGGCACTTCGTCGAACCGGCCAAAGGCGCTGGCGGCAATATCTTCGCGGTCAATCTCGCGGCCTGCGTCGAGCGCGCGCTCGGCATCCGCAGTCAACCGGTCGTAAAGCCGGTCGGACCAGTTCTGGTCGGCGGCGCGCAAACATCCCCGCTTGTCGTCGTCGGACAGCAGTAGAGTTCGCTCGCCCTTTTGCCCCTCTACGATCAGGCGCATCGGCGCGGGGAGTGCGACGCGGCCTTTGCCGTCGATGCCCTGCAACGCATAGCCTTTGAAAACCGCCCGATCCGCCACTGTGTCGCCTTCATCCCCTTCAGGCAAAGCGTCGCCGCGCGCCGGAATCACATTTTTCCGGCGTCAAAACGAATCGCGTCGAGATCACCCGCCTATTGTCGGAACCAAGGCGTATCAGGGGATAGAGTGGTTGCCAACGGTTTTTGACGGGTCAAATGGGGATTTTGTTGTTATTTCCAAACAGTTCCGCCTATGTTCTTCTAAACCGACGGTACATGAGCGCCAAAGCTATTGCTCCGGCGATTGCAACGGCGGCAACGGTGGCGTCCAACGTCCGAGTCGATTGGCTTTGATCCTTGTCGCCGAGCCGCAACAATTGTTGCGACAGCCAGGTCGCATTGTCGGTTCTCCACCCCTGCCACAGCCGCGCGTCGAGCAGATCGGCATCCCCCAACAAAATGACGTGACCCTTGCCGATTTCGCAGTCGAGCACATACGTTCCTGTCCCCGAGCAATTTGTCGGCCCGGTCCACGTTCCCGCCGCCAGCAGCGTGACCTGCGAGCCACTCAGTTGCACTGCGCGTTCCTGTTGATCGCTGTCGCCTAGTGCGACCCCCCAATATGCAAATAGCGGATCGAGCAGCGTGACCGGCGGCGCACGGCGATTGTCGCCCGGCGCATAGCGACTTGGCCAGACGAGTTCGGGATCGGCAAAAATCATCGTCCGTCCGCCGCGGCGGACCCAGCCGTCGAACGCCACCAGTTCGGTCGGCGTCAACCGGCGCGGCTGCGCTATTATCGCAATATCAGTGCCCAATGTGGCCACGGACAGCGTATCGATGGCGCGAATATCGACAAAACCGTCGAGCGCTTTGAGTGTGTCCGACCGCGCGGTCCGCCCCGCCAGCACATCGGCCACATCGCCTTCCCCCCAGACGAGCGGCAGCGCGGTCAGCAGCGTGACACGCGGCCGATCACTTGCGCCGGTCAGCACAAATGCAATCATCAGTGCGAGCAGAAATTTCAGTTCGAACGCTTTTCGGACGACGTCGACACGTTCTTGGCATCGGGCGCGACGCCCAATTGCGCCAGTGGCTCGGTCTTGGCATCGACCGGCGTCGGCGCGGGCATGGTGGCCACGACGCTTGGCGGTCCGGCAATACGGGCATTTTCGGTGGCACTGCGCTGCACGCCAGTCGCAACGGCTGTCGCCACCATCACGACAAGGCCAACCGCGGCGAGTCCCGTCATGCCGACCCGCACCCGCTGCATCCGCTCGCGCGTTTCGCCTGCTGTCGGCGGACGTCCGGGAAATCCCATTGGCATCATCCGAATATAGGCCTCAATCGGCGGCAAGCCAAGCGAACACGGGTAATCCCTTCGCGCGCAACCATTCCGGATTGTAAAGCGATGATAAATAACGAAAACCCGTGTCACACAAGATCGTCACGATCACCTTGCCCGGGCCAAGATCGCGCGCGAGCATCATTGCCCCTGCCACATTGATCCCTGATGACAGGCCCAGACACAGCCCCTCGTCGCGCAGCAGTGCCGCAACCTGATCGATCCCTTCGGCGTCCGAAATCCGGTATTGCCGGTCAATCGGCGCCCCTTCCAGATTGGCGGTGATCCGCCCCTGACCGATCCCTTCGGCGACCGAAGTCCCTTCGGCCTTCAACTCGCCATGTTCATAATAGTTGAACAGCGCCGCACCATGCGGATCGGACAACGCAATAACTATGTTTTCGTCCTTAGCCTTCAGCCCAAGGCCAACCCCCGCCAGCGTTCCACCGGTACCCACGGCACAGGTAAAACCGTCGATCCGCCCGCCGGTCTGTTCCCAGATTTCCTCGGCTGTCCCACAGATATGCGCGTGACGGTTGGCAATATTGTCGAACTGGTTGGCCCAGACGGCACCCGGCGTCTCCTCGGCAATCCGCCGCGAGGTGTGGACGAAATGTGCGGGATTCGAAAACGGCGCGGCGGGCACCAGCACCAGCTCTGCCCCCATCGCGCGCAACGTATCCATTTTCTCGCGGCTCTGCGTCTCGGGCATGACAATAATCGTTTTATACCCCTTGGCATTGGCAACGAGCGCGAGGCCGATCCCGGTATTGCCTGCCGTCCCTTCGACGATGGTTCCGCCGGGTTGCAGCGTGCCGTTGGCTTCGGCATCCTCGACAATATACAGCGCGGCGCGATCCTTCACCGACGCGCCAGGATTGGCGAATTCGCACTTGCCCAGAATCTCGCATCCCGTCGCCGCCGACGGCCCCGCCAGACGGACGAGTGGGGTATTGCCGATAAGTGCGAGTGGATTTGGGAGAATTGTCATGGTCCATAACCTAGCCGTGTGCGCCTGCCGTCGCAAACAAAGATGGATGTTACGGGTTAAACCGCCACTTCACTCCGGTGCGAAAATCGTCGATCTCTTGCCTGATTAAAGTTCTTGTTATGTTCTTTTATCAGCTATGTTAAGCTGATGTTGCGAGTCGCACTTCCTCCCCGCCCCCTGCGCTGGCTGTTCCTTGATCTGAACGCCTATTTCGCGAGCGTCGAACAACAGGAAGACCCGTCACTGCGCGGCCGTCCGGTAATTGTCGCGCCCGGTGGCCTCCACTCCAGCTGCGCCATCGCGGCATCCTATGAAGCCAAGAAATATGGCATTTCGACCGGAACGCCGGTTTGGAAAGCGCGCACGGCATGTCCCGATCTCGTTGTCGTCGCTGCAAACCACGAAATTTATGTCGATTACCACCGGCGGATCGTGGCCGAAATCGAACGACATATTCCCGTGACCAGAATCTGTTCGATCGACGAAGTTGCCTGCCGCTTGCTCGACAACGAGAATGGCGAAGTATCAGTGCGCGCACTGTCCGCGCGGATCAAGGCGGGCATCCGCGCCAATGTCGGCGAGTGGCTCGGCTGCTCGATCGGCATTGCCCCGAACCGCCTGCTCGCCAAACTCGCTTCGGACATGATGAAGCCCGACGGCCTCGTCGTGCTCAACGCCGAAGACTTGCCGCAACGCCTCTTTCCGCTCCCCCTCACGGCGATTGCGGGTGTCGGTGCAAAGATGAAAATCCGACTGGCGAAAGGCGGCGTCAACGACATCGAGCAACTATGCGCGCGCATGCCCCGTGCGGCGGGGTCGGCATGGGGTGGCACCGATGGCGACCGGCTCTGGTATCTGCTCCACGGCGTCGACTTGCCCGAAAAGCCAACACAAATGCGCACGATCGGTCACAGCCATGTCCTGGCCCCCAATATGCGCGGTGCCGAAGGGGCTCGCCTGACCGCCCGCCGCCTCGTGCTCAAAGCTGCGGCACGTGTCCGCCGCCAAAACGTCCGCGCCGGCCTGCTGATGCTGCACGCCCGGTTCGAGGAGGGCCGCGGCAAATGGCGCGCTGCGGTCAAGCTCGCGCCCACGCAGGACAGTTTCC
>JAYUYR010000131.1:0-5988 GCA_043752405.1 Sphingomonas sp.
GCGTCCGACCTGTCTGCGTCAGGACGAAAGCACCCGTGCCGAACGTCGCTTTGGTCTGGCCGGCCGACAGACACCCCTGACCGATGAGCGCTGCCTGCTGGTCGCCGGCCATCCCGCAGATCGCGATGGCGCCACCGAACAGATCGGGGATCGTGGTGCCGAGGTTGCCGGCGCAGTCAATAATTTCGGGCAGGATGCCGCGCGGCACGCCGAACATATCGCGCAAGCCATCATCCCAGCCCGCGCTGCCGATTGCCATTAGCGCCGTGCGCGAAGCATTGGTTGCATCGCTTACATGTGCGCCGGTTAGGCGGAAGACGAGATAGCTCTCGATTGTCCCGACCGCGAGATGCTCGCCCGCCTCCTTGAGTTGCGGCCATTGGGCAAGCGCCCAGCCGATCTTCGATCCCGAGAAATAAGGATCGAGGAGTAACCCGGTTTTCGCCTGCACGGTCGGTTCATTGCCGTCGGCCTTCAGCCGTTCGCAGATCGCCGCCGTCCGCCGGTCCTGCCAGACAATTGCGGGTGCCAACGGTTCGCCTGTGCGGCGGTCCCAGAACACGATCGTCTCGCGCTGGTTGGTAATGCCGATACCGGCGATCCGGTTCGCGCCGCCCGCTTTTGCAACCATTTCCTGCGTACAGGCCAGTGTCAGCGTCCAGATTTCACTGGCATCATGTTCGACCAGTCCGGGCGCCGGATAATGCTGCGTGATCGGTCGCGCACAACTGCCCAGACAGTCACCGTCTGCAGCGAACAGAATCGCGCGGGTCGATGTCGTCCCTTCGTCGATAACAAGAATATGCTCGCTCATGCTGTCCCCGCCGCCAACGCCTGGCATCGCAATCGCCGATGCCGTTTATTTTGTCCAATTTCCATGCGACGATAATTGGTATCAGAAAAAGCCGATTCACATTTGCAAAACCATAAATTGGTGTTACATTGGTATGGTTGCACCGAGCGTAAGACTCCGGTGCCGGGAGGAGTTAGGGGCATGGCTTTGAAAATTTCGCGGTCGGTTTGGGCGACGACTTCGTTGGCAACGGCATTGGTGGCGATGCCATTGCAGAGTGCCTATGCGCAGGACGGGGCCGCACCGGCGCCCGAATCCGATATAATTGTCACCGGATCGCGCATTCCGCGCCGCGACCTTGAGGGGATCAGCCCGGTTGCGGTCACGACCGGCGAACAGATTAAACTGGGCCGTGCCGTCACGATCGAAGATTTCTCGGTCAAGCTGCCGCAACTGGCGGGCGGTGTGAATTCGACCTCGACGGGCAGTGACGGTTATGGCGCACAGACGCTTGACCTGCGCAATCTCGGCCAGAACCGCACGCTCGTCCTGATCAACGGGACGCGCGCGACACCGTTCAGTTTCCGAAATGCAGTCGACGTGAACGCGATTCCCGCACCGCTGCTCAAGCGAGTCGACGTTCTGACCGGCGGCGCGGCAGCCGTTTATGGCGCAGACGCTGTTGCCGGTGTCGTGAATTTCATTATCGATGACGACATTCGAGGCATTACTGCGTCGGCCAATTACCGCGCGGTCGCGGGTGGCGCGTCGCAATTTGGTGGCTATGCGACATTCGGCGCCGGGTTGGGCGATCGCGGCAGCGTCGTTGGCTATGCCGAATACACACAGCGCAATCCACTGACGCAGGGGCATCGTGCGTTCTCATTGACCCGAAACGTGGCAGTGGCGGGGGCAGGTGGCAATTTCACCGACGTCGCAAGCGGGCGGACATTTTCGTTCGATCGCACCGGCGCGTTCACGCTGACGCCGCAAACGACCGACTACACGCGCGATTTCCTTCTGGTCCAGCCATTGAAGCGCATCAACGCTTCGCTGTTCTTCAAATATGACATCACCGACGCCATCCAGGCTTATGGCCGCGCCATGTACAGCAATGTCCGTACCACAGGATCGAGCCGTGGCGGGTCGCAGCCGCTGGTCCTTAACGAGGTTGTCGGAATCAATGATACCAATCCCTTTCTCACACCCGCCATCCGCAGCCAGCTGACCTTTGTCGGCGGCGTCGCTCAGGTTCGCGTCAATCGGTCACTCAGCGAAGCCGGCATCGTGACAGCGGACACCGAACGTGATACCTATCAGGGACAGATCGGCTTTCGTGGCGCCCTGACCGCAAATTCGAAATGGGACGCTTATGTTCAACTGGGCCAGGTAAAAGAGCGTACTGACCTGCGTGTCGCGCGCAACGCGACCACCCTGGCATCGCTTGCCAACACCGCAAATCTTTTCGGCCCGGGCGACGTGCGTCTGGCGGGACTGAGTTCGCCGCGGCTGCAGAACCAGCGCAAACGCGAGCAGCTTAATGCCGGTATCACTTTGTCGGGCGATAGCGGCGCGGTGCTTAACCTGCCGGGGGGTCCCATCGGCTTTGCGGTCGGTTATGAATATCGCGATGACAGCGGCAACAACCAGGAGACTGGCGAAACACCGTTCTTTGGCAAACAGCGCAGTCACGAAGGCTATGCCGAGTTACTCGTGCCGCTTCTCGCCGACCTGCCGCTTATCAAGCGTTTCGAAGTCGAAGCCGCGTATCGAATTTCGGATTATACCCGTTCGGGATCGAACGGCAGCGGTCGGATCGGTTCGTTCGGCACCAGCAAACTCGGTGCGACATGGGCGCTCAGCGATGACATCCGTTTCCGTGGTTCACGGCAAACCGTTATCCGTGCGCCGAACATCGGCGAAACCGAAGGGGCGATTGCGAGCATCCCGTTCAGTCGGCTGCGCACCGTCGCCCGGTTGAACCCGCGCTACCTTGGCGATCCCTGTGCGCTTGGCACTGGCAACCCCGCGCAGTGCACGGCGCAGGGGTATAAGGGGCCATATGACTCACTCAATCCGGCGAACCTCACCGGCGGCTATTTCTTCGGTGGTAATCCCGGCATCAAGCCTGAGCGCGGTATCACTTATACTGTCGGGGCTGTGCTCACGCCGACCTTTTGGCAGGGGTTTACTGCGACGGTCGATTATTATGACATCAAGCTGACCGACGCGGTCGGCCAGATTCAGCCGGTCGATGCCTTGAACAGTTGCTACATCACCAATCCGGTTGCGGGCAATCCGCTGTGCGCGGCGGTGACACGCGATCCGGTGACGGGCTTCATCAAGGATGGTTTCCCGGTCGACCGCAACCTGGCGTCGATCAAGCAACGCGGTCTTGATGTGGGCGTGACATTCTCGCGCGCGTTACCCGACGGCGCGTTCGGCAAGCGGGTGACGCTGGCGTATCAGGCGAATATTGTCACCGGCTACACGATCCAGCGCAATGCCATCCTGAAACCGGTGGACTGCAAGGGGCGTTACGGCTTTGCCTGTTCGTCCGATGCGGTGTCGCTGGTCGCGGCGGATTATAAACACCGCGTGGCATTTACCTGGGACTTTGAGCAGATCACGACCCAGATCGGTTGGCAACGCATCGGTGCCGTCAAGGATAGCGCCCTTGGCAGCGCGGATAGTATCAAGGCTCAGGATTATTTCGATCTTGCTGTCTCGATCCGCCCGGTCACTTGGGCCACGCTCAACATCGGTATCGACAATCTGTTCAACAAACAGCCGCCGTTACCCCTCAACCCGGGCGCATTCGGAACCTATCCCGACACCTATAATGTAATCGGGCGCAGCTTTGGTGCGACGTTGACCATCAAGCGCTAAACTGGCTGTGCAGCGGGAGGGTCGGGGCATCCGTCCGCTGCACAGCCATTTTCGGATCGGAGCCGCGTCATGACGCCAACGTTCGGCCTGCTCGATTGGTCTGTCATTGCGGTCTATTTCATCGTGATGATCATCGGCGGCATTGCGTTCACGCCGCGCCACACCGGTGATGCCAAGGATTATTTTCTGGCAGGCGGACAAATTCCGCCGTGGCTCGCGGCAATTTCAGTGTTGTCAGCGACGCTCTCTGCAGCAACGTTTCTCGGCGGCCCCGACTACGGCTATCGCGGCGATTATACCTATCTCAGCACCAATGTCGGCGGGATGTTTGCTGCCATCTTTGTCGCCAAAGTCCTGATCCCGCGCTATTATGCAATGGGCGCGACGACTGTTTACGAATTGCTCGATGCCCGCTTCGGCAAGCCGGCGATGCGCGCTGCCGGGGGCATGTTCCTGATCGGGCGGGTGCTGGCGGGCGGCACACGGGTGTATCTCGGCGCGATCGCCGTCGCAATGATCATGTTCGGCGACATCAGCGCGAGCGGTGTCGTGGTCGCCGCATTCGCTTTGGTCGTCCTCAGCTTCGCGTTCACCTTTGTTGGCGGGCTGAAGTCGGTCATCTGGAACGACCTGATCCAGTTCGTGATCTACGTCGGCGCGGCGGTCGGGATATTATTCTATCTGTGGATGCTGATCCCGGCATCGTCGGCCGAGATTTACAGTGCCGTGACCGCGACGCCAGAGGGCACGAACAAACTGCGCCTCTTCAACTGGTCGTTGGGGGTGTCGGAGCCGTTTTCGATGCTGGCGGTGATGACCGGGGTGTTCCTGTTGTCGGTCGGCAACTTCGGCCTTGATCAGGATACCACGCAGCGCTTGCTCGCCTGCAAGGACGCCAAGGCAGGCGCGCGCAGTTTGATCCTCTCGGTGCTGATTACGGTCCCGATCATCTGGGTATTCATCTCGATCGGCGTCCTGCTTTATATCTTCTACGACCGCGCAGACCTTATGCAGCACGGCGCGGCGGTGGGCCTTGCCCAGACCTTTCAGGGGCAGAAAATCAGTGTGTTCATGCATTTCATCCTCACCCAGATTCCGCCGGGCCTCCGCGGCCTTGCTACCGTCGGAATTATCGCGGCGGCGGTGGCCACGACCAATTCGGCGATGAACGCGATGTCGTCTGTCTTGATCGAGGATTTCTACCGTCCGTGGCGCACCAAGCGCCGGGCCGATGCCGAACATCATTTCGTCCGCGCGGGTCGCGTCGGGATGGCCGTGATGGGCCTGCTGATGTTCGGCATGGCGATCCTGTCCTTCTACTGGCAGCGCTATGCCAATATCCCGATTCTCGAATTCGTCCTCGCGGTGATGACTTTTGCCTATGCCGGGCTGCTGGGCGTCTACTTTACCGCCATTTTCACCACACGCGGATCGAACCTGTCAGTCATCCTTGCGCTCGCAGCCGGGTTTCTGACGATCCTGATCCTCCAGAAGTATACGATCGACTTCCTTGGCCTTCCCGTCGCATGGAAAGCGCTGGCATTCCCGTGGCAGCTTTGCATCGGGACGGCGGTTGCATTCCTCGTCTGCGTCGCGGCCCCCAAAGCAAGAGTATCGCATGTCCTCAACTGAGTCCGCCAACCCGCGCTTTGTCGATATCGATACATGGCCGACACTCAAGGCTGTCGAGGCAATGCTCGACGGCCAGCTGAGCGCGATTGCCGCGATCAAGGATCAAATCCCGCAAATCGCGCGCGCCAGCGAGGCTGCTGCCGAACGCCTTATGAAGGGCGGGCGACTGATCTATATCGGCGCTGGCACATCGGGGCGGATCGCGGTGCAGGATGGCGTTGAGCTCAAGCCAACCTATGGCTGGCCGTCGGACCGTCTGGGGTTCGTCATCGCAGGCGGCATGGCCGCACTGTCCGAAAGCGCCGAAGGGGCCGAGGATGACGCCGACGATGCCCGCAGCCAGCTCGCAGCCCTGAATGTGACACCTAACGACGTCGTGATCGGCGTTGCCGCCAGCGGGCGAACCCCCTTTACCGTCGGCGGCATCGCAATGGCGCGGGCGAACGGCGCACTGACGATCGGCGTTTCGAACAACCGGCTCACGGCATTGCTCGATGCCGCCGAATTCGCAATCGTCGCCGAAACCGGCAGTGAGGTTATTGCCGGATCGACGCGGATGAACGCCGGAACCGCGCAAAAGGCCATCCTCAACCTGATCTCGACCGCGACGATGCTGCGCTGCGGCCGCGTCTATCGCGGGCTCATGGTCAACATGGTCATTTCGAACGAAAAAC
>JAYUYR010000132.1:0-14307 GCA_043752405.1 Sphingomonas sp.
CGATCAGCGGCCAAACTTCACGACCCTGATACAGAATTGGCTTCAAACCCTTGAACAAGTCCCTGCTCCTTGCGCCCTAGGATTATATATACGCACGCCGGCGCAAATTGCTTCAACTTTCGCCAAGTGCTCCCGGCCAACCAACCGCGTCTTCATAAAGTGCCCTGTACGCGCTTATCATGACAGTTTCGTCATAATTGGTGCGCGCCTTCGCCTGGTTGGTCACACCCAGCGCCGCCCGCAGATTTGCATCCCCCGCCATCCGGATTAGCGCCGCACGATACGCCATTTCGTCTTTCGGATCGACGACCAACGGCACGTTTTCTTTGGACACTATGCTTGCCACGTCACCCACATCGGTCGCCACCACTGGCAATCCTGCTGCCATCGCCTCGACCAGCGAAATCGGGAATTGCTCGCTGTCCGACGACAGCGCGAACATATCGAAATGCCCGATGAAGCGGTGCGGCCCCGCCATGAAACCCGGCATCACCAGCTTATCGGCATAACCGACCCGCTGCGCCTCGGCGACAATGGCCTCGCGCTCCGGCCCGTCCCCGACGATCACCAACCGGCTGTTCGGCACGCTCGCTGCTGCCCGCACCATTTTCAACAGGTTCTTAACCCCGCGCAGTCCCGCCAGCGTCCCGATGACCACCTCGCCCGGCTTCTTGCGCAATCCCGATATGCTCACAGTCGGTTTGGCCCGATACAACCGCACGTCGATACCGTTGGCAATCCGGTGCACCCGCGCCTTCGGCTGCTTCCACATGTCGAGCGCAATCCCCTCAAGCCGCTGCGACGGCACCACCAGCGCGTGCGCGGCGGGCAGCCCCAGCCGCCGGAACAGATTGCGCTTGGTTTTCAGTCCCGCGCTCTCGTCTGCGTTGAACCCGTCCTCATGATGGATCAGCGGCGGCAACGTCTTAGGAAACATCCGCCGGGCCATTACCGCATCCATAGCGCCCCAGTTATACGTCAGGATCAGATCGAACCGCTGCATATAGCCCGCCAGCGTCCTGTAGCGCGCCAGTGCAGGCTTACCTTGAAGACTTGGCGCCCGCTCAGGGAAATCGACGATGATCCCGCTATCAATCGCCGCGCGCGCGCCCAACGCTCCGGGCACCGCACTCAGCACCGTATGCCGTGCCGCATCGCCGAACGCATTCATCAGCCGCACTGCGCGCGCCTCCTTGCCTCCCGACGAGAATGTCGAATGGCAGTGGAGGATATGCAGGTTACTCAAACGACAACCCGCGCCAGCAGTGCATTGATTGCAGCCACCGCTTCAGGCTCGTCAAGCGTCGGCGCATGGCCCGCACCCGCCACGGTCACATAATCCGCCGCGCGTAACCGATCCTTCATAGCGACCGCCGTCGCATCGCTCAGCACATCCGACAAAGCCCCGCGCACGATCAACGTCGGCACATCGCGCATTGCATCGAGCGCGGGCCACAGATCGACCCCCGCCTCGCCCCCCGGCAAGCGAAACGGCTCGGCGATATTCTTGTCGTAATCGGGAACGATCCGCCCGCCGCGTGTCAGCCTATACAGTCGTTTGGCCATCGCCAGCCAGTCTTCGAGCTTATATGCCGGATAAACCACCGCGTTCGTCTCGCCCAAGGCCCGCGCGGCATGAATCCATGTCGGCCACGAACTCGTCTTGCCCACATAGCCTTTGATCCGGTCAAGCCCTGCCGCTTCGATCACTGGCCCGACATCGTTCAGCACCGCGCCTGCCAGTTTCGCATGCCCCGTCGCCGCCAGCAACATCGTCACGATCCCACCCAGCGACGTCCCGAACGCCACGAACCGGTCGATCTTCAAGTCGGTCAGCAGCCGCTCGACATCCTGCACATAAGTCAGCGGCACATAAGACATCGCGTCCTTGGCATAGGCACTTTCGCCGCGCCCGCGAAAATCGACCGTTATGACCCGCCATTCGGGGGAAAGCCGCGCCGCCAGCCCCTCGAAGTCCCGCACATTACGCGTCAGCCCGGGCATACAGACGATCACCGGTCGGTCCGCCGACCCCGCATAATCGCGGTAATGCAGCCTTAGCCCGTCGTTCGACCACCAATAGCTGTCCATATAAAGCATGGTTGATCGCTCCGCCCTTGCCGTCCATATCGCGGCATGACTTCAAACGCGCAACCATTCACGCCCGCGAATGCGATCAGCGAAATCGCCGACTTCATCGCCGATCCGGTCGATGCGGCAACATTTCCCGAACACCGCCTGCGCTGGCGGCATGATCGCGCCGCTTCAGACGTCGGGCTAAGCGCGCTGAGCGACGACCAGTGGATCGCCCATTTCGGCCGCTTCGAACCGCTCCCCGGCTCGCTGCCGCAACCGCTCGCGCTGCGCTACCACGGCCACCAGTTCCGCGTTTACAATCCCGACATCGGCGACGGCCGCGGTTTCCTTTTCGCCCAGATGCGCGACAGTCGCGGTCGCCTGATGGACTTGGGCACCAAAGGGTCGGGGCAAACCCCTCACAGCCGCTCCGGCGACGGACGACTGACGTTAAAGGGCGGCGTCCGCGAAATTCTCGCGACTGAAATGCTCGAAGCGCTCGGCGTCGAAACCTCGCGGACCTTCTCGCTCGTCGAAACGGGCGAGGCATTGCACCGCGGCGACGAACCCTCGCCCACCCGTTCCGCCGTCATGGTCCGCCTCAGCCACGGCCATATCCGCATCGGTAGTTTCCAGCGGCTCGCCACGCTTGGCCTCACCGAAGAACTGACGCGCCTAACGGCTTACAGTCTGAAACATTATTACAATCAGGAAGGCCCGCCCGAACGTCTCCTGAAACTTGTAGCCGAACAGACTGCCGCGCTCGCTGCGTCCTACATGGCCGCCGGGTTTGTCCACGGCGTCCTCAATTCGGACAATATCAATATCAGCGGTGAAAGCTTCGATTATGGTCCGTGGCGGTTCGCACCGACGTTCGATGCCGGGTTCACTGCCGCCTATTTCGACAGCGCTGGTCTCTACAGCTTCGGACGCCAGGCCGAAGCAATCCACTGGAACGTCGTTCAGCTTGCCATCGCGCTGGGCAGCATCGCCGGCTCCGAACCCCTCGAAGCCGCACTCGAGACTTTCGCCCCCACCTACCGCGCGGCCCTTGTCAAAAAATTCCTCTGGCGCCTGAGTGTAGCTCCTCTCAATCCCGAACGCAATGTCGCGCTGGTGCAGGCCATCGAAACCGCCCTGACTGAATCCGCTGTCAGCATCGACCGCTTCTTCTTCGACTGGGCCGGCGGCACAAAGCGACAAGGCGACTACACCAGCCCCGCCTTCGACGCGCTGCGAAGCGCTCTAGACGGCTATCGCTCTAAGCTAGATCTCACCCACGCCTATTGGGCCAGCGAAAACCCCTGCACAATGCTCATCGAAGATGTCGAAGCCATATGGAAACCCATCGCAGAGGCCGACGACTGGTCAGTGTTTGACGCAAAAATAGCGTCGATCCGTCAGATGGGCGATGCACTGGCAAATCGCATTGCCACCGCCTAAAGAACGCGCATGACAACCGAAATCGTGTCGACCGAACCCGCGACAGGCGCAATTTTTTGGCGTGGCCCCGTTAGCGATGTCAGCACTGAAGTCGATCTTGCACGCACCGCTTTTGCCGAATGGGCCTCGCGACCACTCGCCAACCGGGTCGAGACGATGCGTCGCTTCGTCAATGTCGTCCGCGGCAAGCACGACGCCTTTGCCGACACCATCGCCCGCGAAAATGGCAAACCGTTGTGGGAAGCGCGCACCGAAGTCGATGCTGTCATCGCCAAAGTCGAAATCTCGATCGAATCCTATAGCGAACGCACGTCGCAACGTCGCCTCGACGGCGACATGCGCAACCGCCAGTCGCTTCGTCACAAACCGCACGGCGTCATGGCCGTTCTCGGTCCCTATAATTTTCCCGCGCATTTGCCCAATGGCCACATCATCCCGGCGCTGATTGCGGGTAACGCGGTCGTTTTCAAACCTTCCGAAAAAACACCGGCGAGTGGTCAGATGCTGGTCGACTGCTATCATGAAGCAGGCGTTCCCGACGGCGTTGTCCGCTGCGTCATCGGCGGACCCGACACTGGCAGGGCTCTCGTCGCTCACCCCGACATCGACGGCGTGCTGTTTACCGGCTCCGCGCGCACCGGCATCGCGATCAACCGCCAGTTCGCCGACGATCCCGGCAAGATCCTCGCGCTTGAAATGGGCGGCAACAATCCGATCATCGTGTGGGATGCGCCCGACGTCTATGCGGCTGCCACCCTCGTCATCCAGTCCGCTTTCATGTCAGCCGGCCAGCGCTGCACCGCCGCAAGCCGACTGATCGTCCGTGACGGGCTGCACGAGCCGCTGATTGCCCAGATCAAGCGCTTGTGCGAGCGGCTGATCATCGACGAGCCCCATGCCGCGCCTGCCCCTTTCATGGGCCCTGTCATCGACAATGAAGTCGCCGATCAGCTCGAGGAAGATTTCCTCGCGCTCATCATGAAGGGCGGCGTGCCGATCCTGCACATGGAACGCTTGGTTCCCGGCCGCCCCTTCCTGTCGCCCGCGCTCATCGACATGACCGATGCCAGCGACCGCCCCGACATCGAATTGTTCGGGCCCGTCCTGCAAGTCATCCGTGTTCCCGATTTCGAATCGGCCTTGGTCGAGGCGAACAACACACGCTATGGTCTTGCTGCCTCGCTCGTCGGCGGCACCCCGGAGCTTTATGAACAGTTCTGGGCGAACATCCGCGCCGGGATCGTCAACTGGAACAAGCCGACCAACGGTGCCTCGTCGAAGGCACCCTTCGGTGGCATCGGCCTGTCGGGCAACCACCGCCCCAGCGCCTATTACGCAGCCGATTACTGCGCTTATCCGGTCGTTTCGTCCGAAGACGAAAATGCGCGCGCATCGATCAACATCGGCCTTCGCGACCCTGATGCCGGATAGCTTGCCTACGCGCGCGCAAACATAGTTTCGTTTGCGCGCCACAGTTGCATCCGACATTTCAAAACTATGCCAAGTCTTTTAGATCCCGAACAACGTGGCCGCGTCATCCTCGTCGGAGCCGGGCCAGGCGATCCGGGCCTGCTCACGCTGAAAGCCGTCGAGGCGCTCCGCAGCGCCGACGTCGTCGTCCATGACGGCCTGATCGACGACCGCGTCTTCGATTATCTCCGCCCCGCGGCCCAGCGCATCAACGTCGCCAAAAAGCGCGACCGCCACACAGTGCCACAGGACGGGATCAACGCCCTCATCATCGCCCATGTAAAGACCGGCGCCATCGTGGTGCGACTGAAAGGCGGCGATCCCTTCATCTTCGGTCGTGGCGGCGAAGAAGTCGAAGCCGTGCGCGCCGCCGGCCTTCCCGTCGAGGTCATCCCCGGCGTCTCCGCTGCCCTCGGTGCCGCTGCCGAAGCCATGCTCCCGCTCACCCACCGCGACTGGTCGTCGGCGGTAAGTTTCGTCGCAGGCACGTGCAAGGGCCTGTCCGATCAGAACTGGTCAGGCCTCGCCGGGCATGGCCGCACCCTCGTCATTTACATGGGCGTCACCACTGCGCGTGAAATCGCCGACAAGCTGATGCTCGAAGGGGTGTCGCCCGGTATTTCGGTTGCCATCCTCGAACGCGGCACGCTCCCCGGCACGCGAGCGATGCGCACCCTGCTTGCCGACCTCGGCGATCTGGTCGAGCGCGAAAAAGTCATCAGCCCCGCCATCCTCGTGATCGGCGATGTCGTCCTGCTGTCCGACGCGGAAAATAAACTGGCGGTCCTTGCCAGCATTTCCTCTTCCGCCTTCCCTGAGCTTGTCGAAGGGTCGTCCTTCTCTGGGGCCAGCAATTCAGAAGAAGAACAGGGCTTCGACAAACTCAGCCAAGTCGGTTTTGGAGAGGGAGCACGATGAAAATCCTTACCGGCAACGACCTCAAAACCGGCGATGTCACGTGGTGGACGGGGACCGGCTGGTCGCGCCATGTCGAAGACGCCAGCGACGTCGGCGAACATGGCGAAAGCATCCTCGCCGCCGAGGAAGGCGCGCGCCGCGTCAACGCGCCCTACATCATCGAAGCTCTTGCAACACCCGAAGGCCCAAGACCAGCGCACATAAAGGACCGCGTCCGCGCCCTCGGCCCCACGGTGCGCCCCGACCTCACTCTCAAACCTGCCGATCCCGCTGCCGGCGAATGGGTAATATAAATGTATAAATACGACACCTACGATCAGGCCATCGTCGATGCCCGCGTCGAAGACTTCCGCGATCAGGTCGCGCGCCGCATCGCCGGCGACATTACCGAGGACCAGTTCAAGCCGCTGCGTCTGATGAACGGCCTGTATCTGCAACTCCACGCCTATATGCTCCGCGTCGCCATCCCTTACGGCACGATGGACAGCCGCCAGATGCGCATGCTGGCGCACATCGCGCGTAAATATGATCGCGGTTACGGCCATTTCACCACGCGCCAGAACATCCAGTATAACTGGATCAAGCTCGAGGAATGCCCCGATCTCCTCGCCGACCTCGCGACCGTCGAGATGCACGCGATCCAGACCAGCGGTAACTGCATCCGCAACATCAGCTCGGACCAATATGCCGGTGCCGCCGCCGACGAAGTGACCGACCCGCGCGTCTGGGCCGAACTGCTCCGTCAATGGTCGAGCTTCCACCCCGAATTCAGTTTCCTGCCGCGCAAGTTCAAGATTGCTGTCATCGCCAGCACCGAAGACCGCGCCGCCATGCGTCTTCACGACATCGGCATCGAAATGGTCGAGCGCGACGGTGTCCTCGGAGGCCGCGTTTTCGTCGGCGGCGGCATGGGCCGCACGCCGATGGTCGCCCCCGAAATCCGCGATTTTGTTACCGCCGATGACTTGCTGAGCTACGTCGAGGCCTGCCTGCGCGTCTACAACCGCTACGGCCGCCGCGACAATATCTACAAGGCCAGGATCAAGATCCTCGTCCACGAACTTGGTGCCGACGAATACCGTCGTCAGGTCGAGGAGGAATTTGTCCACGTCAAAACGCTTGGTCTCGACCCGCCGAAGGCCGAATTCGACCGGATCAGCGCGTTCTTCGCCCCGCCTACGTTTGAAAAGCTTACAGACGACATCGACGCGTCGGACCCCGCTTTTACCGCATGGGTCGCACAGAACACGCATCCGCATAAAATCCCCGGTTATGCCATCGCCAACATCAGCCTGAAACCCGTCGGCGGCATCCCCGGCGATGCGACTGCGGATCAGATCGACGCGATGGCCGATCTGGCCGAGCGCTACAGCTTCGACGAACTACGCGTCACCCATGCGCAGAACATCACCCTGCCGCACGTCGCCAAGCGTGACCTTTATTCGCTTTGGCAAGCCCTTGTCGCTGCCGACCTTGCCACCGCAAACCTCGATCTGGTCAGCGACATCATCGCCTGCCCCGGACTCGATTATTGCAGCCTCGCCAACGCGCGTTCGATCCCGATTGCCCAGAAAATCGCCAAGCGCTTTGAAGACATCGACCGCCAGCGCAACATTGGCGAACTGAAGGTCAAGATCAGCGGCTGCATCAACGCGTGCGGTCATCATCACGCCGGGCACATCGGCATCCTCGGCGTCGACCGCAAAGGTGTCGAGAACTACCAGCTTTCACTGGGCGGTTCCGGTGCTGAGGACGCCAGTCTCGCCAAAATCACTGGCCCGGGCTTCGATGAGGACGGCATTGTCGATGCGGTCGAGCGCGTCACCGACAAATATCTCGATGTCCGCGAAGGCGACGAACGCTTCCTCGACACCTACCGCCGCGTCGGCTTCGAACCATTCAAGGAAGCAATCTATGGTTGAGTTTCTTCGCTTCCGCACTGACGAGCAACAAGACGAACCCGCCGTCACGCTCGACGCCTTCGTCGCCGGGCAGTCGAACGCCAACGCTGTCCGTATCGAGACGGGCGACGACGCGCGCGAACTCATCCCCCACCTCGACCGCATTGCGCTCATCGAAGTCGCTTTCCCCAGTTTCCGCGATGGTCGCGGCTATTCGACCGCCCGAATCTTGCGCGAAGCCGGCTACGCTGGAGAACTGCGCGCCGAGGGCGATGTGCTTGTCGATCAACTAGCCTTCATGCGCCGCTGCGGCTTTGACAGTTTCGCACCGTCGAACCCCATCGACCCCGCCGTCGCCGCGACCTGCCTCGCGCGTTATCCCGACGTGTATCAAGCTGCAGCAGATGGCGCCGTGCCGGTGTGGAAACTGCGGCATGGGTAATATCTGGTGCGTATATGCCCCAAAACAACCACGAGGCCCCGCTAGATCCTCTTCAGTCAATTTCGGGCTGAAAACGCGGTGACTCAATTCGCCCGCAGACTCGATTTTATCGACACAGCGCCGAAGTTTTCCCCGAAAACCGCCGCTGCCATCAATGTGCGCTGGGCCGGTGTCGAAACGCAGGACATGCTGCGTGGCCTATTTGACGAGCCGCCGTTCGACGAAATCGCGCTTGTATCCTCTTTCGGTGCCGAAAGTGCCGTTCTGCTCCACATGATCGCGCAAATCGACAGGTCGGTTCCGCTGATTTTTATCAATACTCAGAAGATCTTTGGTGAAACTCTTGCCTATCGTGATGAACTTGCCGAAGCACTCGGCTTTACCGATCTGCGCGTCTATCGCCCCGACCCCTATCTTCTTGCGCAGAAAGACGCGACGAGCCTGCGCTGGTCTTACGACCCCGACGGCTGCTGCGACCTGCGCAAAGTCGAACCGCTGCGCCGCGCGCTCGGCGGGTTCGATGCCTGGATTTCAGGGCGAAAAGGCTTTCAGGGCAAAACCCGCACCGCCCTTCCAAGGTTCGAGGAAGACGAAGGCCGTCTCAAAATCAATCCACTCGCCGATTGGGATAAAGCGCGGCTGGACGCTTACTTCGATCAGCACAAACTTCCGCGTCATCCCCTTGAGAAACAGGGATATTTGTCCATCGGTTGCGCGCCCTGCACCTCAAAGGTCCATCCCGGCGAAGACCCACGCGCCGGTCGCTGGCGCGGCTGGGACAAGGACGAATGCGGCATCCACACCGACGTCGCCAACGATCCGATATTCTGATTAGCGCCGCTCGGCGTAATAGCTATCCTCGGCCAGATCGCTGAATCGCGTGATTTTCGCCTCGAACTTCAGGTTCACTTTGCCCGTCGATCCGTGCCGCTGCTTGGCGACGATCAATTCGCACGTCCCGAACACCTTTTCCATCTCGGCCGCCCATTTGGCATGATCCTCGTGCGTTTTGGCATCGTCATTGTCCCCTGGCCGCTTGGGCTCGCGCGACTGCACATAATATTCCTCGCGATAGACGAACAGGACGATGTCTGCGTCCTGTTCAATCGACCCGGATTCCCGCAAATCCGCCAGTTGCGGGCGCTTGTCCTCGCGCTGTTCAACCGCGCGGCTGAGCTGCGACAGCGCCAGCACGGGCACGTTCAATTCCTTCGCCAACGTCTTCAATCCGCGCGAAATCTCCGAAATCTCCTGCACGCGGTTGCTTTCGTTCGACCGCCCCGACCCCTGCAAAAGCTGAAGATAATCGACGACAATCAACCCGATCCCGTGTCGTCGTTTCAGCCGCCGCGCCCGCGTCCTCAGCGCCGCAATCGTCAGTGCGGGCGTGTCGTCGATATAGAGCGGCAACGTCTCGAGGTCCGCCGCCGCCCGCGCCAGATTGCGGAAGTCCGCTTGCCCGATCTTGCCCATGCGCAGCGCTTCGGAACTGATCCCCGAATTCTCCGCAAGCACACGCGTCGCCAGCTGGTCAGCGGACATTTCAAGGCTGAAAAACGCCACTTTTGCCCCGACGGACTTGGCTGGATCAATCCCGTCCGCTTCATCCTGCACCCATCGCCGCGCCGTATTGAACGCGATATTCGTCGCAAGCGCGGTCTTCCCCATCCCCGGACGACCCGCAAGGATTAGCAAGTCCGAATGGTGAAGCCCGCCGATCTTGGCATTGATCGACTCAAGCCCCGTCGTGATCCCCGACAGTCCGCCCCCGGTATTCAGCGCTTTCTCGGCGATCTCGACTGCCGCCCGCGTGGCCTGCGCAAAGGTCTTTACGCTCCCCTCACCGCCGCCTTCCTCGGCGACCTTGTACAGCGCCACTTCCGCCGCTTCGATCTGCCCCTTCGGGTTGACTTCCTGCGACGTGTCGAGCGCGCCATCGACCATCTCGCGCCCTACTGACACCAGCGCGCGAAGCATCGCGAGATCGTAAATCTGGTTGGCAAAGTCCCGCGCGCCGATCAGCGCCGCGCTGTTCCCCGTCAACTGCGCCAGATAGGCGGGTCCGCCCAGCTCGCGCATCGTCTCATCGGCTTCGAATAACGGTCGTAACGTGACCGGATTGGCGACCATATTTCGGTCCAACGTCCGCAAAATAGCATCGTAAATCCGCCCGTGCACGGCCTCGAAGAAGTGGTCGGGGCGTAACCGCTGCTGGAAATCTTCGGCAATCCGGTTGTCGATCATTAGCGCGCCGAGCAACGCCGCTTCGGCTTCGACATTATTCGGCAATTCGGGGCCGGTACCGGGTGGCAAATCGGGAACGAGTCGGATTGGATCAACCATCCGGCCTTCATGCGCGTCACGGACTGAACGCTCAATGGCCCCGTGCGACTTATCCCCGCTATACTTTTTAACGCGGGGACGCATAAGGCAGTAGAATGTCCGACCCGCGTATCATTGCCATCGACCTAGACGAACACACGATCCTGTGGCGCTCGGCCGACATCGAACAGGAACGCCGCATCGCAATTTTCGATCTTCTCGAAGGCAATCACTTCAAACCGTTGCGCGCCTATCCCAGCGATTACGCCGGGCCGTTCAAACTAAAGCTCGCGGTTGAGGAAGGCCGTCTCGCGTTGCAGATCTCGGACGAAAGCGACGTGCACCTCGAAACCCACATCATAGCGCTGGGTCGTTTTCGCCGACCGATCCGTGACTATTTCGCTATCTGCGACAGCTATTTCCAAGCCGTCAAAGCGTCAACACCGACCCAGATCGAAACGATCGACATGGCAAGGCGGGGTATCCACAACGAGGCTGCCGACCTGCTGAAGGAACGGCTAGCCGACAAGATCGACCTCGACTTCGACACCGCGCGGCGCCTGTTCACGCTGATCTGCGTGCTTCACATCAAAGGATGAGCATGACTGCCAACGCCCTGATCACCGCCGCGCGCGACGCCGCAAAGAATGCTTATGCCCCTTATTCGAAGTTCCATGTTGGCGCGGCGATCCTCTTGACCGACGGTCGTGTCGTGACTGGCGCGAATTTCGAGAATGCCAGCTACGGCCTGTCACTATGCGCCGAAACCGTGGCGCTAGCTAAGATTGCGAATAACGGTGACCTCGCCAATGTAGCCGAAATTGCTGTTACCGGCGGTACCGGCCCTGACCCCGTCCGCCCCTGCGGCCGCTGTCGACAAGTCCTCAACGAAGCGGCACAGATCGGCGGGCGCGACATCATCGTGCATTGCAGTTCGAGCGATGGCTCGACTATCGAGCGCCATCTGCTCTCTGCGCTGCTCCCGCACGCATTCGGCCCCAAGGACTTAGCATGACCATCCAATCCGACCGCTGGATCCGTGAACAGGCGTTGGCCACTGGTATGATTGAGCCCTTTACCGAGAGCCAGCGTCGCGATGGCTGCATCAGCTATGGCCTGTCGTCTTACGGCTATGACGCGCGCGTTGCGGACGAGTTCAAGATTTTCACCAACGTTGATTCGTCGATTGTTGACCCGAAGAATTTCGATCCCAACAGCTTCGTCGACCGCAAGACCGACATCTGCATCATCCCCCCCAACAGCTTTGCTCTTGCCCGCACAGTGGAATATTTCCGCGTTCCCCGCGACATTCTCGTCATTTGCCTCGGCAAATCTACCTATGCGCGGTGCGGGATCATCGTGAACGTCACGCCGCTCGAACCCGGCTGGGAAGGGCACGTTACGCTGGAGTTTTCAAACACCACGCCACTGCCCGCGAAGATTTACGCGAACGAAGGCGCGTGCCAGTTCCTGTTCCTCAAGGGGAACGAGCCCTGCGAAGTCAGCTATGCCGACCGCGCCGGTAAATATATGGGGCAGCGCGGCGTTACGCTGCCCAAGCTCTGATAGCCTAACGCTGCGAAAAAACCGCCGGAGTCTTCAGTCCAAAACGCGCGACCGCGTGTGACGAGACAGTGCCGCCCGTTGCAGTGTCCAACTCGACATCTTCCATCACCAGAACGCGGCGATAAAGCGCGTTGGCGTCAGCAAAACGACCGACGTGGCGATAGGCCATGGCAAGGTTGAGCAGCAACGACTCGTCGGCGCGATCACGCTTTACAATGGGTTCGAGCTGCGCAACCGCAACATGATATTGCGCGGTCGTGAGCGCTGTCGCAGAATAGTTATCCACAGGCTGTCCCGCTAGTGCGACCGCAGGGGCCACAACCAGCGGGAGTCCGACAATCAAGCGAAAAATGACCTTATTCATAGCAAATCTCTCCTGTTCCATATTTGATATGGGCAGAAGCTATGCCTCTAATTCACAAAAGTGAAGTGCAAATGTAACAACACTGTCATTTTCGGGATTGATGCCGAATGTTGCCCGGACGGCCCCGCTTGTTCTGGGGCCTGTGTGACGACTTATGCCCCTCGCGGCGCGGGCGCTGGCCCGGCGCATTGGGCAGTTCGAAGCGCAGACCACCGCTGATTGGATTTGCCTCGGCAAGTCGTAGCGGAAGGATTTGGCCGATCGTATAGCGCGTGCCGGTGGCATCGCCTTCGATGCTCTTGGTCGCTTCGTCAAAGCGGAAATAGTCGTTGCCCAGCGTCGAAATCGGTACCAACCCATCGCCGCCGATGCCGTCAACCGTCGCAAAGAATCCGAAACTCGCCACACCAGTGATCCGCGTCTCCAGGATTTCGCCGACTTTTGTGGACAGGTGGGCGGCAACGTAGCGATCTACCGTTTCGCGCTCGGCTTCCATCGCGCGGCGTTCGGCTTTGCTGATGGCATCGCCGATAACCGCCATACGCGCGGCTTCATCGTCGGTTAGCCCGCCATCCCCCAGACCAAATGCTCGCACCAACCCGCGATGGACGAGAAGATCGGCATAGCGCCGGATCGGTGACGTAAAATGCGCATAACTGCCCAGCGCCAGCCCGAAATGCCCCGCATTGGCCGGCGCGTAATAGGCCTGCGTCTGCGTCCGCAGGACCTGCTCCATCACCTGCGTTCGGTGCTCGGCGTCTTTGACCAGCGACAGCAGGCGGTTGAAGGTTGCAGGCGTCACCACCTGCCCCAGCGCGAACTTCACGCCGAATGTCGCCAGATAATCCTTTAACGCGACCAGTTTCTCGCGGCTCGGCACTTCATGCACACGGTACATGACCGGCGATTTCTTCGCCTCGAGCGCTTTGGCGGCCGCGACGTTTGCCGCGATCATGAAATCTTCGATCAACCGGTGTGCGTCGAGCCGTTCGCGCACGGCAATGCTGGTGATTCGCCCCTGATCATCAAGCTGCACCCGCCGTTCGGGCAAATCGAGATCGAGCGGTTCGCGCTTGTCGCGTGCCTTGGCAAGCAACGCCCATGCGGCCCAAAGCTGGTTTAGGTGATCGGGCGCTGTTCCCGCATCAATGCTGGCCTGCGCATCTTCGTAAGCGATATTCTCCGTGACGCGGATGACGGCACGCGTGAACCGCCACGACGTTACTCTGCCGTCTGCATCGATCACCAGATGGCAGGCCAGCGCCGCACGGTCCTGCCCCTCTTTCAGCGAGCAGATGTCCGCCGACAATTCTTCGGGCAGCATCGGCACGACGCGGTCGGGGAAGTAAACACTATTGCCGCGTTTTTTGGCCTCGCGGTCGAGTTCGGAACCGGGGCGGACGTAGAACGACACGTCAGCAATCGCGACAATCGCGTCATACCCGCCTGCATCGTTCGGCGATGCCCAGACTGCGTCGTCATGATCGCGCGCGTCGGCAGGGTCGATCGCAACAATAGGCAAATGGCGCAGGTCTTCCCTTTCTCCCAACGGCGTCTTTGCAACCTTGTGTGCCTCGGCAATCGTCTCCTCGTTGAATTTGTCGGGAATGCCGTGCTTGTGGATGGCTATCAGGCTGAACGCGCGCGGAGCGAACGGGTCGCCGAGGATTTGCACGACACGTGCCATGATCCGCGGCGGTCGGCCCGATTTTTCGGCGAGCACGAGATCACCATCCTGCGCCCCGCCGAGATCGGAAATAGCAGTGTCACGACGCTCGCGCTTGTCGACCGGCTTCAGCCAAAAC
>JAYUYR010000133.1:0-5969 GCA_043752405.1 Sphingomonas sp.
CTCGAACGCGCCGGCGTCATCTTCCGCAGCATTTCGGAGGCGATCAAGGAATATCCCGACCTCGTCCGCAAATGGCTCGGCAAGATCGTGCCGATGCGCGACAATTATTTCGCAACGTTGAACTGCGCGGTCTTTTCCGACGGCACGTTTGTCTACATCCCCGAAGGCGTACGCTGCCCGATGGAGCTGTCTACCTATTTCCGCATCAACGCGGAAAACACCGGCCAGTTCGAACGCACGCTGATCATCGCCGACAAGGGCAGCTACGTCAGCTACCTCGAAGGCTGCACCGCACCGATGCGCGATGAGAATCAGCTGCATGCCGCCGTGGTTGAGCTGGTCGCATTGGACGATGCGGAGATTAAATATTCGACGGTGCAGAACTGGTATCCGGGCGATGCAGAGGGCAAAGGCGGCATTTATAATTTCGTCACCAAGCGCGCTTTGTGTCAGGGCAAGAACAGCAAGGTGAGCTGGACGCAGGTCGAAACCGGCTCTGCGGTAACGTGGAAATACCCGAGCTGCGTACTCAACGGCGAGAATAGCGTCGGCGAATTCTATTCGGTCGCGGTCACCAACAATTACCAGCAGGCCGACACCGGCACCAAGATGATCCACAATGGCAAGGGCACCCGCTCGACCATCGTTAGCAAGGGCATCAGCGCCGGGCACAGCAACAATACCTATCGCGGCCTCGTCCGCGTCGCGCCGAATGCCGAAGGCGTGCGCAACTTCACCCAGTGCGATTCGCTGCTGCTCGGCAGCCTCAGCGGCGCACACACCGTCCCTTACATCGAAGTCCGCAACCCCAGCGCACAGATCGAACACGAGGCGACGACGAGCAAGATCAGCGACGACCAGCTCTTCTACGCAATGCAGCGCGGGCTCTCTGCCGAGGAGAGCGTCGCACTGATCGTCAACGGCTTCGCCAAGGAAGTGCTTCAGCAACTCCCGATGGAATTCGCGGTCGAGGCGCAGAAGCTGCTGGGAATTTCGCTCGAGGGGAGCGTGGGGTGATGAGCGACGATTTTGAGTGGAGCGCAGAAAATGAAGACGTTGTGCAACACAGCGTGCAGGGCGTGGCAGCTTACATAAATCAGTACGGCAATATCACGCTTCGCCAAGAGCGAAATTGGGATGAAGATCAGGACACAATCGTGGTTTTGACTTTAGAATCTGCGCGTCGCCTTGCCGAGAAACTTAAAGAACTAATCAACTCCCATCAGGCCTGACAATGCTCCAAATCAATAACCTCCACGCCACTGTCGGCGACAAGCCGATCCTCAAGGGCCTCACACTCGGCATCAACGCGGGCGAGATTCATGCGATCATGGGGCCCAATGGCGCAGGGAAATCGACGCTGGGTTATGTGCTGGCCGGGCGGCCGGGGTATGAAGTGACGGGGGGGAGTGTGATGTTCCAACCCAACACCGTTCGCCCTGAGCTTGTCGAAGGGTTGTCCTTTTCTTCGGCCTCGGATCAGAAGAAGGACGGTGCTTCGACAGGCTCAGCACGAACGGATTTTGTTGAGCCAATCGACCTCCTCGCCCTCGCCCCGCACGAACGCGCCGCAGCAGGCCTGTTCCTCGGCTTCCAATACCCGGTTGAAATCCCCGGCGTCTCGAACGTCCAGTTCCTCCGCGAATCGCTCAACGCCCAGCGCAGGCATCGCGGCGAGCCGCCGCTTTCGGGCGCAGAGTTCCTGAAAATCGCGCGCGCGCAGGCCGCCGCGCTCGACATGGACATGGACATGCTCAAACGCCCGGTAAATGTCGGCTTTTCGGGCGGCGAGAAGAAGCGCAACGAAATGGTGCAAATGGGCATCATCGACCCCGTGCTCGCAGTACTCGACGAGACCGACAGCGGCCTCGACATCGATGCGCTGCGCGTCGTCGGCGACGGCATCAACCGCATTATGCGCCGCCCCGACAAGGCCGTGTTGCTGATCACCCATTACCAGCGCCTGCTCGACTATGTCCGCCCCGACTTCGTCCATGTCCTGAGCGACGGCATGATCACCCGCACCGGCGGCCCCGAACTCGCGCACGAACTCGAGCGCGAGGGCTATCGGGAACTGGCCGCATGACCGCGCTTCCCACGCGCAAGGATGAGGCTTGGCGGTATAGCGATCTGGAGTCCGTTGCGCGTTTGTGGCCTGTTCCGGCTGCCGCCGTCATCAATGTCCCCGCAGGTGAAAGCGCCACACGCCACCTCATTGCCGACGCCGGCATCCACGATTACACCATCACGCTCGGCGCGCGCGCGCGGATGGATTTTCATGCGCTGAACGCAGGCGCGGGCTATGGCCGTATCGCCATCGACGTCACGCTCCACGACGGCGCACATTTCGAATTCGGCGCGGTTCAGGTCGGGGGCGGCGCAGCGAACCTGGAGATCGGCACGACGGTCCGCCATGTCGAACCGAACGCGACCAGTCGCCAAATCGTGCGCAGCGTGCTTGGCGGCACCGCGACCGGCTCCTATCTCGGCAAGGTCGCCGTCAGCCGCGATGCGCAGCACAGCGACAGCGTGCAATCGGTCAAGGCCATGCTCCTCACCCGCACGGCGACCGCGAACGCCAAGCCCGAGCTCGAAATCTACGCCGATGACGTCAAATGCGCGCACGGCGCGACAGTCGGCGAACTTGACCGGAACACGCTATTCTATCTCGCCGCGCGCGGCCTTCCGCCTGCCGAGGCGCAGACGTTGTTGTTGCAGGCGTTTGTCGCTGAGGTGTTCGAAGGCGCAGCAGCGCAAGGAGAACTGGAAACGGCGGCGCTGGCGGCACTCGGGAGGCTTTCGTGACGAACGTTCAATCCAAAACCAACTTCCCTGAGCTTGTCGGGCCGGAGGCAACCGAAGGTCAACGGCTGTCCTGCTCTGGTACCATCACCAAAGAAGAGGGACAGGGCTTCGACAAGCTCAGCCCGAACGGGATTGGGATGTATCGTCAGGATTTCCCCGGCCTCGCCAACAACTGGCACTATCTCGATACCGCTGCAACGGCGCAAAAGCCGCAGGCCGTCATCGATGCAACCGTCAACGCGATGGGCCGCAACTTTGCGACTGTTCACCGCGGGGTCTATGCCCGCTCGGCGGATATGACGTTGGCCTATGAAGCCGCGCGCCGCCGCGTGGCGCGGTTCATCGGTGCGCCATCCGAAAACGAAATCATCTTCGTGCGCGGCGCGACCGAGGGCATCAATCTCGTCGCCCAAAGCTATCAAGGGTCGCATCCGCGCGGGCGGGTTTTGCTCAGCCAGCTCGAACACCACAGCAACATCGTGCCCTGGCAACTCGCCGGCTATGAAATCGACGTTTGCCCGCTGACCCCCGACGGCCAGATCGATCTCGATGCTGCCGAAGCAATGCTGACACCTGCGCATACGATGGTCGCCTTCGCGCATGTCTCGAATGTGCTCGGCAGTGTCCTCGATGCAAAGCGCGCTGCAAAACTGGCGCACGCGGTTGGCGCAAAGCTCTTGCTTGATGGTTGTCAGGCCGTGCCGCGCCTCTCGGTCGATATCGCCGACCTCGATTGCGACTTCTATGTCTTCTCAGGCCACAAGCTCTATGGCCCGACCGGCATTGGCGTCTTGTGGGGCCGCGCCGACCTGCTCGACGCGATGCCGCCGTGGCAGGGCGGCGGCGCGATGGTCGACCGGGTGACGTTCGAAAAGACGACCTACGCCACCGTCCCCGCACGGTTCGAGGCTGGCACCCCTGCCATCATTGAAGTCCTCGGCCTCCACGCCGCTATCGGCTATGTGTCGGCCATCGGACTCGACGCGATTCACGCGCACGAAACAGTGTTGGTTGAGCAATGTCGCGACGCGCTGCGCTCGATCAACGCTGTCACGCTTTACGGCCCCGATGAATCGGCGGGCATCGTTTCATTCAATATCATGGGGGTTCATCCACATGATGTCGGCACTATATTAGACGAAGAAGGGGTGGCGATCCGTGCCGGCCATCATTGTTGCCAGCCGCTGATGTCCTCGCTTGGCGTGGACGCAACGGCGCGCGCCAGTTTCGGGGTCTACAACAATATCGCCGACATCGATGCCCTAGTCCGCGGAATCGAACGTGTAAGGAAGCTGTTCGGATGAAGATCGAAGAAGTTACCTCGGTGGAACCGCCGCCTCGTGCCCGTGTGGACGACGTAAGGGAGTCGTTCGAGCGCAAGCGCGACTATCTCGACGGGTTCCTGAAGGCCGAACCGCCCAGGCTGTCCACAGGCGAGCCCGGCGGTGACCTGTATGAAAGAGTGATCGACGCGCTGAAAGAAATTTACGATCCCGAAATCCCGGTCAATATCTATGACCTGGGGCTGATCTACGGCGTCGAAGTCGACGAGGGCCATGTCACCGTCAGCATGACGCTCACCACGCCAAATTGCCCCGTCGCCGAAACCATGCCGATGGAAGTTGAAATGCGCGTCGGTGCCGTGCCCGGTGTCGGCGTTGCCGAAGTGAACCTCGTCTGGGATCCGGCCTGGGATCCGGGCAAGATGACCGATGAGGCCAGGCTCGAATTGGGAATGTTATGACCACGACAACGCGCATCCGCCCTGCCGCCTTGACACTGACCGCCAGTGCCGAAGCGCGCATCGCCGACTTGATGACCAAAGCGCCCGCCGATGCCATCGGGGTCAAGCTCTCGACGCCGCGCCGCGGCTGTTCGGGGCTCGCCTATTCGGTCGATTATGTCACCGAAGCGGTGCCTTTCGATGAAAGAATCGAAGCGCCGGGCGGCACTTTCTTTGTCGATGGCGGGTCCATTCTCTACCTCATCGGCAGCCGGATGGACTGGGTCGAGGATGATTTTGCCGCCGGCTTCGTCTTCGAAAATCCGAATGCCAAGGGTGCCTGCGGCTGCGGCGAAAGCTTTACCGTTTAGAACCCGCTCCTAAAACCCGAACGAATAGCGGATTGCAGCCCCGATATCATCGGGCGCAGCCGCGAAATTACCCGGCTGTTGCCGCCAATAGCTGTTAACCATCAGATATCCCGGCCCCAGCGCGCGGGCGTAAACCGCTTCAAGATCACGCTCGCGACCGTTCGGCGTCAGGCTTAATGTGTCAAGGCCATTCAGGGCAATACCGCCGCCCGTCACTCGCAACGGTTCCGACCAGCGCACGGCAAGACTGTCACCGCGCGCAAACACCGACGTGCGGGCCACATCGAACGCCAGCGCTTGTGTCGTCAGCATCGAATTGCCGCGCGCCGTCCCTGCCGGAATCAGGGTCCAGCCGCGCCGCAGCTCCGCCCCCAGCCGCCACCCGCTCATCGGGACCAGCGTCGCGCGCGCATCGGCAAACCAGCTCGTTGCGCCATTGCCGCCCAACCCGCCCAGGAACCGCGCGCCGAGCACCGTCTCGCGCTCGTTCATCCGCGTCAGCCGTCCGCTTAGTGCCAGTGGCCCGACTGCGCCATCGGCTCCCAGCGTCACCGTGCCATAGCCATAACGCCGATAGCGGTCGTTGCGCGGGCCGATGTCGCTGCGTTCCCAGAGGCGCAGGTCGCCCGTTTCTGCTGCAAGCGTCACGTTGATGCCACCGATGCGGTGCCGCAAGGCAAAGGCACCCTGCGGTGCTTTTTCGAGTCCCCGCCCGTTGTCGGCAACCAGAAACGCCGGTGTCGTCCGCGCCGACAGGGTGCGGTCGAGGCCGTCGCTGCCCGTCGCAAAGCCCAGCGCCAGCGATGTGTCGCGACCAATCCGCGTCGCCACCGACCCGGCAAGCGCCCGCGCCGTGCCGTAATCGCCCTGGCTCAACAGCAGCCGCTCGGGCGTCTGCTCGGCAACGGACAGCGCCAGCGTCATTGCCCCGTTGCCCGCGTTCAAATGCCGTGTGCTGTTCATAAGCGCAGGCGAAAGCAGCGACGAACGCGGTGCGCGCGCCAGTGTCGGCGACAGATCGACCGTGAAATCGCGCCCGTACCCGTCGCGGATGCTGACCGCCGAGCCGC
>JAYUYR010000134.1:0-5968 GCA_043752405.1 Sphingomonas sp.
ACATCATGACTACCAGGCGAATGACTTCGGGGGACGCGTTGAAACACCGGAACGGACTATATGGTTTTGCTCTCGATTTTCGTTTCATGGACGCCGCTACCAGCGATGAGCGCGGTGTGCCACATTGGTCTGACAGCGCCCTTCCACATTGCGCAGGCTCAACGGGAACCGGACGTACATCATGACCACCAGGCGGATCACCTCAGGTGATGAGTTAAAGCAGCGAAAGGGGCTAGCCGGTTTTGATCGGGATTTGCGGATCATTTACGCCACTTATCAGCACCGCGGGGCCGCTGCCACATTGGTCTGACAGTGTCTGTCAGAACGCGGTAGTATACGAGAGAAAAACGCTTCGCGGTTTTCCTTCAAAGCGATAGCCGTAGAAGTAAGGATCGCTGTTGAGTACAATCCGGCCTGTTATGAATGCTTCACTGCGGCTCTGATTACCAAAGCCATAACGTTCAGCATAAAGCTTGTCGAAAATGTTGACGATGCGCAGTTGAAACTTGTGTTGCTGCTCGTCACCTGCCCAATAGGCAAGCGACCCGTTGAGCACGAAATAATTGCCAAAATTGGTCCGGAACCGCGGGGTTGATATGCCCGCGGGGCGCGGAGTTTCAACACCGTTTAGCAAATATGTTCCTGTTGTTGCTGATGGGCCGCCAGTTGCCCATTCGGAACCCTGATACCGGCCGAACAAGCTCACGTGGAAGCGCTTGTCGGGGCTGTGATAGGCCGCGTTGCCCTGAAAGAAATATTCGGGCGTTTCGTTGATCTGGAACGGATTTCCTCTCGGACGCGCCTTTTGCTGGGTGAAGCCCAAACCAAATGAGAATGTATTGCCCAGTTTGAAGTCGACGTCCGCTGTAATCCCGCGGATTTCAGTCACTGCAGGGTCGTTGAAATAAGTGTTCTGTGTCGCCCCGGCGACGACCCGCCCCGTGGTCGTTCGAATACGGTTTGCGATGTCGGTTCTGAAATAGCCGACTTCTCCCGAAACCGAAACATTTCCGAATGTCTGGCCGAACCCTGCGGCCACATTATAAGTCTCGGTGGTTTCAGTCTGAAGCCCGGGAAATCCGCAAAGCGCGGGCTGCGTAACAGCGTTGGGAGCCCTGTTGCAGTAGAAGCCATTGTCAGACCGTGCATCGGCAACCGGGGTTTGCGCAAACCGCTCGTTGGTTTGCGGCGCGCTGTAGGATGTGCCGCCGTTCGCGCGTAGATAGAAGGGGCCGATCGGCTGACGGAAGCCGAATTTCCAGATCGTCTTCGATTTGCCACCGCTAATAAAGTCTTTGCGGATGGCGCCGGATATCTTGGTTGTCGGGCTGAACGGGATGACCGGCCGAACGTCGAGATACAGGCCAGTGACCGTTGTATCTTCGCTGCCGATGCGGAACACGGGATCCGAATCATCTGAATATTTGACGATCTGAACGCCCCCGACAAGCTCGACGATATTGGGGATGTTGAGTGTGTTGCGGAAATTGTAACCAAATTCCTGAAATCCGCCCACTTTCGAATCAGGGCCAAATCCCTGATTTGGAAACGGAAGGTTGCGACCGGTCCACTTGCCGAATGGAATGATCGTCGCAGCATTGCGCGCGTCTGGGCAACCAGTCCGGATACGACAAACATCTGGCTCGGTTTCAGTGTTGTTGAGCAGCGGATTGGTCCAATAGAAACCAAATTCCGAATAGAGATTGTCATTCCATTTGCGATCAAGCGACAGGTCAACAATTGGGTAGCGCACGCGATTTGGCGAAAAAGTGTTGGTGTCGGGAAAAGCATCCTGGAAAATGATTTCGGTATACTGGCCGTTCACTCTGAACTCACTCTTATCGTCAACTTTCCAAAGATATTTGAAACCGACGTTGGTGCGATTGAGCGGGAATTTCTGCACGCCGCCGCCGGCCGCAACATTGTCGACATAGGCCGCCGGATCATAGATGCGCGGGCCATCGGTTTGCTGCGAACCGCCATACACCATGAAGCTGTGATCACCGTCCGCCGTCAACGGAAAACTGGCATTGCCCCAAAGCTCGCGCGAATTGAACGAGCCATAGCTTGCCCCGAATTCGAATTTCTTGCTGCCGTCCGGGCGCTTGGTGATGATGTTGACGATGCCGATGCCGCCGTTGCTGCCAAAGAACAGGCTGTTTCCGCCGCGAAACACCTCGACGCGCTCAATCATGTGCGGATCGATCGTTGTTGCTGGCCAGATCGTCTCAAGTGCCGGGCCGCGATCATAAAGCGGGACATTGTCAAGCACGACCAACGTATCGCGGTCACCGCCACCATCGAGCCGAATTGTATATTCGCCTTCGTCGGGCGAGTAGCCGATGTTCACGCCCTTCAGCAGGAACTGCGCCACTTCGGCAAAATTGCTCGAGCCGCTCGCGGCAATGGTGTCGGCGTTCACAATTTGCACATTGTTGCCGAATTCGATGGCTTGCGCGGCAACCGGCGTTGCCTTCTCGCGCGTGCCGGTCACGATAATGGCACTGGTGTCCGCTCTTAATTGCTCGGCTTCGGGTCGCTGCTCCGCTGCGGCTGCCACCGTAGAAAGCAGGGCGGACGCCGCCGCCGCTGAAAGCAAACTCCGGGCAATGCGATTCGATTTCAAGTTCATAGTGTACCCCTGGACTTATACAATCACTTCCCAGTGCCTATTACTTAGTAGTAAGCGGCACACAACTGCACTGCTGATCGACGAATCCCGGTTCGCACATAATCATTACAAACATGCGACGACTTTGTTGTATACTGTTGGTAACATTTCTATTTTCTTGTAACCTAATATTACTTAAAATGCCATGACGCTGTAACAATTGGGAGCGAACGAGTTCCAAAGGAAGTCCGGAAGCAGCGCGGCTCGCGCGACGCATTGTTGTCGCAGCGTCAGGGGGTGAGATGGAAAATCTACGCCGTTTCGTTTTTGTTGTCGGCGCTATGCTCGCTGCGCCGACGCTTGCTCAGATCAGTGGGAGGCCGCAGCGCAATGTTTCTGATCCGGGTGTTGTGACGACCCGGCAGGCAATCACCCCCGCCGGTTTCCAGAGCGTGTTCGACGGCCGCGTACATACCGTGGCTCCCAGCGTCGTGACCACCTGATCCACGATCAAGGGCTGGAACATGCCTTATCCAAAGCCCTTACCACAGCATTCAGCCCGATGAAGTTCGAATACGAAGAGGATAGCGACGATGACTAGCAAAGACACTTGGATAGCGCTCGGACGGCGGCACTTTCTGGCTGCAACCGGTGCGGCATTGATCCTTCCTGCTTCGGCCGTGCGCGCGCAGATCAAGTCAAACCCCTTCATGCTAGGCGTTGCATCGGGCAGCCCGCGCGAGACGACCGTGATCCTCTGGACCCGGCTCGCGCACAATCCGCTCGAGGGCGGCGGCATGCCTGCAAGTATCGTCCCGGTGCAGTACCGGGTCTGCACCGATGCTGCGATGCAAAAGACGTTCCGCGAGGGTAGCTTCGATGCGCGACCGGAAGATGCGCATTCGGTCCATGTGCGCCTTGAGGGGCTGCAGCCGGGCCGCGAATATTGGTATCGCTTTATGGTTGGCGATTTCGAAAGCCCGGTCGGTCGGACGCGCACCGCCAGTCCCACCGACGGCACCGCCAAGCTAGCCGTCGCCAGCTGCCAAGCTTATGAAACCGGTTTTTTCGCCGCATTTGCCGACATGGCGGCTTGGTCGCCCGACTGCATCATTCATGTCGGTGATTATATCTACGAAGGCGGCGCTAGCCCACTCGGTACGCGCACGCGTGATTATGACGGCGAAAGCGTCACCGCCACAGTTGTCCGGCAGCATAATAGCGCCGAGATTACAACGCTCTGGGACTACCGCAATCGCTATGCGCTCTATCGCGGCGATCCCTCGCTTCAGGCTGCGCACGCCGCCGCGCCCTGGATCGTGGCAATGGACGATCATGAGATCGACAACAATTGGGCGGGCGACATTCCGCAGGACCCGGAGAAACAGACGCGGCTCGAATTCAAGGTGCGCAAGCTCGCCGCGCTCAAGGCTTATTGGGAGCATATGCCAATTGAGCAGCCGCCGACGATCCGTGGGTTTGAGGCAAAACTCAGAATGCACGATGCTTATCGGTTCGGCCCTGCGCAGGTACACCTGCTCGACACGCGTCAGTTCCGCAGCGATCAGGCATGCGGAGATCCCTTCATCGGCGCGGGCTGCGATGTGCTCGCCGATCCTGCGCGCACCATGCTCGGTCCCGCACAGGAAGCTTGGCTCATAAATTCGCTGAAGCGATCATCTGCGCCGTTCAACGTGCTTGCCTCGCAAATTTGGTTTGCCCCCTATCGGCATGCCGCCCCAGGCGCGCCCTTTTATGGTAATACCGATCAATGGGACGGTTATCCGGCGGCTCGCCAGCGGCTGCTTGACGTGCTCGGGGGCATCTCGAACCCCGTTTCAATCGTGGGCGACTGGCATAGTGCAGCTGCGCAGGTTCTGACTGCCGATGCCGACGATCCGAAGTCGCGTCGTATCGGGCACGAATTCGCTGGCACCTCGATCAGCTCGATGTGCCCATGGGCTGGGCGCATGGAGCGATCGCGAGAGTTCAATCCACAGCTGGCTTATTTTAACGGAGCCAAGCGCGGCTACGCGCGGTTTACAGTTGATCAGAAGCGCTGGACGACGCAATATCGCACAGTCGTCGATCCACTCGACGCCGAATCAACGTCGGTCACCGATTGTGAGCTGCGCACCAATGACTTCTGAGCGCCGGCTGGGTGATAACCATCGCCCCCTCCAAAATGGTGAGGACAGCAGCCGGCACAAAATCCTTCAAAGGTAGTTTCGTGCCGATTACGGTCGATGATGTTGCTTTTTCAGACGTTCGTTCACTTAAGTGTTGGGGGGTTAGGCGACAGTGCAGAGCGAGCAAAAGCAGACCTCGTCACGATCCGCAACGGCGAAAACATGGTCGCCGTCAGTCCGCACCTGGCATACCAACTGGCCGGCCGCTACGAGCGCAAAGGTGATCGGCGCTCAGCGCTTAGTTGGCTCGGGCGCGCGCCGATCAACGACACGCGGCAGCAATGGTCAGAACTCTTTTCGCCCGACGCCGCCGGACTTCGAGCGGACCCCGCCTTCTTCCGCAAGATGGCGGATCTCGGCCTTGTGCGCTGGTGGGTCACGCATAATGGAACCGAGGGCAACTTGCCCTGACAGAGCCGCTAGCGGGGCTTGAGCCAGTTTGACGCTCAATCAAATCGGCGAACGCCCTCCATGTTGCGATTGGCGCAACAAATGTGACGCAGCCCCGTCACAAAAACGCGCCACTAGCGCGGCTGTTTACATCTAATCTGGAGCTATTTTGATGCGCATGACCGTGACGATCGCCCTGTTTCTCGCGTCGACCGCAAGCATGCCTGCAATTGCTCAATCTGGCGCGGCGGCCGCTGAGGACAGCAGCGATGTTATCATTGTCACCGCGCAAAAACGCGAGGAAAAGCAGGTTGATGTCCCATTAACGCTAAGCGCGATTTCGGGAGATCGGATGCGGACGCTTGGCGTGTCAGACCTTGACGAACTCGCCTTTTTTGTACCCGGCCTCAATATCCAAGAGCAGAGCGCTAATAATCCTGGCATCGTCATCCGTGGTATCACGTCGGACAGTGGCTCGGCCCAGCAGGCGGCACGTGTGACGCTGTATTATAACGGCGTTGATATTAGCCGGTCACGTGGTTCGTATCAGGACATTTATGACGTCGAGCGCATTGAGGTTGTAAAGGGCCCGCAGGCCACCTTATTTGGCACCGCGTCCGCAGTCGGTGCAATCAGCATCATTTCGGCGCGGCCAAAGGAAGGGTTTGCGGGTGAACTGACAGCAGGCATCGGCAATTTCGATCAGCGGCTGCTGAGCGGCCACCTCAACCTCGGCAACGATCAAATTGCTGGGCGCATCGCTTTCGCGTTCAAAAAG
>JAYUYR010000135.1:0-5960 GCA_043752405.1 Sphingomonas sp.
ACTGAAAAACAATGATGCGAGCATGTCGGGAGGATGTAACGACGCCGCCGCCGTTTTTTCATACCTTCCAGCACCGTCAGCACTGAAGAAAAGCTCAGCCGCGCTCAACAAAAAAAGGCGGAGCCGGGCTCCGCCTTCCTTTGTGTTTTGCCGTCGGTCTAGACGAGAACGCGGTGTGCGATTTTCTTTGTCGAACGGCGGGCCGCCATACCAGCAGCGCCGAAGCCGACCAGCATCATGGCCCATGTCGCGGGTTCGGGAACAGCAGCCACGGCGCCTGCACCGATCTGCGCATCGATCGAGAGCGATTCGCGGCCATAAGCGAGATTGACACGATAGGTGCTGTCGACGTTCGGCGTGAAACCGCCGCCGAGCAGGAAGGTAAAGTTTAAACGCGCGCTATTCTGCGCGGTGCCCGGGATGGCGGTGTAATTGGTGTTACCAACAAAGAACGGATTATAGCTGGCGGTCTGGCCGGTGCCGACATTGCTGACCGTGATCAGCGCCGTAGAAGCGAGTGCGTCGGTCGACGTGATGCCCCAGTCGAAGCTGATTGGTGTCGTTCCGAGGGCGAAGCTGTAAACGCCGCTCATGTTCGATGCCGGTGCGGCGACGAAAGTCTGGTGGAAACGCAGCGAAAGTTCGTTGATGCCCGTCGCAACGGCTGCATTGGCAGGCACATAGTTATTGCCGGTTCCATATTGGAAGCCGACAGCAGGTGCCGAGTTATAGACAGTCGCAGCTTGCGCAGCTGCCGGTATTGACGCAACAACAGCGATCGCCGTTACTGCAGCATAAAAACTATTTTTCATAATATTACCCTTTTATGACTGTGACCCCCATCCCCTAATGGTGGCGATGGCACATCGTTAAGATTGTGTAAATAAACGTTGTCAGGCAAGTCGTGCCATTGTGGGACTTTCATTTGACAAGGCCCTCGATCAATCCTGAAGACTGAAGGCCACACTGCCCTGATTGATCAGCGTCGTGATTTGGTTCATCACCGCGTCCGACTTCAACAGTACCGGATCGACCGTCATGCGATCCCGGGACGCGAGCAGTTGAGCAAACGCGCCTACTTCCCCTGCACAGTCAAAACATTCCCCGTCCACAAACAACAAAACGTCCGCCCCCTTCCGTATAGAAGAAAAGCGGCTTGCGGGGTTGCGTTGGAGAGCCTCACTGTTTGTCAGCCGCGCGCGCAATTCCTCAATCCCCATCGGCTCGTCGGGTGCCCAATCGATGTCGGGATATTTGGGAGTACTGTTATAGGTGCCGAACCAGCGGGCGAACGCATCACGGTCGGCGAGTTTTTCCAATACCATCGCGTGCAGGCTTGCCAATGCTTCAGCGGTAATTTCGCCGGGGTTGCTCTGGGCCTGCAATCCTGCGTCTGCATAGCGGTCATCGTCGGACAGTGCGCCGAGCACATCGTCGATATAATGCGCGATCAGCTCGCTGCGGCTGGGCGCGCGGAAGCCGACGGAGTAAGTCATGCAATCATCGCCGACCGCAACGCCATTATGCGCGAAACGCGGCGGGATGTAGAGCATATCGCCGGGTTCGAGGAGCCATTCGTCGGTGGCCTCGAACTTTGCCAGCAAGCGCAGATCGTCGTGCGGCAACAGTTCGGTGTCGTTGTCGCAAAGCGCCCCGACTTGCCAGCGGCGCGTGCCCAGCCCCTGTATCAGAAAGACGTCATATTGGTCGAAATGCGGCCCTACGCCGCCGCCGTCGGTCGCATAGCTGACCATGACATCGTCGATCCGCCAATTGGGGATAAAACGGAACGGTTCGATCAGCGTGGCGACTTGCGGGACATGGTGATCGACGGCCTGCACAAGCAATGTCCACGGCGCTTTGCCGAGTTCGCCGAACCGCTTTTCCGCAACAGGGCCGTGCTCAACTTTCCACGTATCGCGGGCCTGTATAACCAGCCGCGATTCAACATTTTCCTCGCACGCCAACCCGGCGAGTTCATCCGGGTCGAGCGGATTGCGCCATGCGGGCAAGCCTTTCCGGATTAACAGCGGTTTGCGCTGCCAGTAAATGCGCAGGAAAGCGTCGGTGTCGAAATTGTTAAAGGGCATGAAATCTCGCGCGGTAGAGAAAGGGGGACGACTTACCCCGCGGTGATGCGATTGGCGATCAGGTCATCGACCACTGACGGATCGGCGAGCGTCGAGGTGTCGCCTAGCGTCGAGACGTCGCCTTCGGCAATCTTGCGCAAGATACGCCGCATGATCTTGCCGCTGCGCGTCTTGGGCAGCGCGGGGGCAAACTGGATGGCATCGGGCGAGGCAATCGGGCCGATTTCGGTGCGGACCCAGTTGACCAGTTCCTTCGCCAGCGCGGCATCGCCCGTCTCTCCGACGTTCAACGTGACATAGGCATAAATGCCCTGGCCCTTGATCTCGTGCGGCATCCCGACGACGGCGGCTTCGGCGACTTTGGCGTGGAGGACAAGCGCACTTTCCACTTCGGCAGTGCCCATGCGGTGGCCCGAGACATTGATGACATCATCGACGCGGCCGGTGATCCAGTAATAGCCGTCGGCGTCGCGCCGCGCGCCGTCGCCGGTGAAATATTTGCCGGGAAAGGTCTGGAAATAGGTCGAGAAAAAGCGGGCATGATCGTCCCAGACGGTGCGCATCTGTCCCGGCCACGACCGCGCGATGACAAGGCAGCCTTCGGCAGCGCCTTCGATCACGCTGCCGTCATTGTCGACGATCTGCGGCTCGACCCCGGGGAGGGGAAAGGTCGCTGAGCCGGGTTTGAGCGGCGTGAAGGCGGGGAGGGGGGCGATCATCCCCGCGCCCGTCTCGGTCTGCCACCACATGTCGATGATCGGGCAACGGCCGCCGCCGACGACATCATGATACCAGCGCCACGCTTCGGGATTGATCGGTTCGCCGACCGAGCCGAGGAGGCGGAGCGAGGTGCGGCTGGTCGCGGTCACGAAGCTGTCGCCTTCGCGCATCAGCGCACGCAAGGCGGTGGGGGCAGTGAACACTATCTCGACCTGATGCCGGTCGACGACTTCCCAGATGCGCGCAGGCGTCGGCCAGTTCGGCACGCCTTCAAACATCAGCGTCGTGCCGCCGTTGGCGAGCGGGCCATAAACGATGTAACTGTGCCCAGTGACCCAGCCGACATCGGCGGCGCACCAGAAGATTTCGCCGGGCTTGTAATCGAAGCAGCTTTTGTGGGTCATCGCCGCCCAGAGAAGGTAGCCGCCCGAGCTGTGGACAACGCCCTTGGGCTGGCCGGTCGATCCCGAGGTGTAGAGAATGAACAGCGGATCTTCGGCATTCATCGGTTCGGGGGGGCAGTCGGCGGCGACGTGCGCGTCGTGATACCAGAGGTCGCGGTCGGGATGCATCGTCACATCGCCACCCGTTGCCTTGACGACGATGATTTTTTGCAGGCATCGGGCGATGTCGGCGGCTTTGTCGACATTGGCTTTCAGGGGAACGCGCTTGCCGCCGCGACGCCCTTCGTCGGCGGTCACGACGATGCTCGAATCGCAATCGGTGATCCTTCCGGCAAGCGCTTCGGGCGAAAAGCCGCCGAACACGATCGAATGGATCGCCCCGATCCGCGCGCAGGCAAGCATGGCAAACGCCGCTTCGGGGATCATCGGCATGTAAAGCGTGATGCGGTCGCCTTTCCTTGCGCCCGCCGATTTCAGGACATTGGCAAAGCGGCAGACGTTGGCGTGAAGCTGGCGGTAGGTGTAGCGGCGCGGTTCCTCACTTGGTTCGTCGGGTTCCCAGATGATGGCGACTTCGTCACCGCGTGTCGCAAGATGGCGGTCGATGCAATTGGCGCTGACGTTCAGGATACCGTCGGCGAACCAGCGGACGCCGAACGTGGCTTCGTCGAAGCTCGATTCGTCCATTCTGGTCGGCGTCCGAACCCAGTCGAGTTGTGTGACCGCATCGCGCCAGTAACCGTCGGGATCGCTTAAGGACCGCGCATAGTCTGCCGCCGGATCGCCCGCCGCGCGTGCCGCCCAATCGTCGGGGACCGGAACGATCATGTCAGCCATATTTGCATCCTCTTATCGCGCCAGGGTGAGTCCGAGCCAGAACGTCTGCGGCCTTCCCAGGTCTTCTACGCCGGTTGACGAGATACCGGAAACGACCTTTTCATCGAAGATGTTTTCGGCGCGCGCGACGATGCGGACGCCCGCGAAAAGCGGGACACTGACGACGCCACCGAGGGTGAATGCCTTGGGCAACCGGCGGGTCTGCAGGTCATCCTCGAACTGCGCGCCTGCATAACCGATGCTGACCGACCCTTGCGGACCCGAAGCGGGGGCATAGGCAAAAGTCGCGCTGCACTGATGCGCGGGCGTTTGTGCCGGGCGCTTGTCGTCGAGCGGCAGGGCTGGCCCACTCGCCCGGACGCGCGCATCGGTGTAGGCATAGGATGCCGACAAGCGGAAATCGCCGAGCGGAACGGTCGCGGTCGCCTCGACCCCCTTTACGTCGATGGCATCGACATTCAGGCGCTGGCGAAACACGCCGCCCGCCGCGACGAAGCCGACTTGGGGAAAGACAGCAGGGCCAGCGCCAAGCGTGACGTTGGCAATGGCTCCGTCGAGTTGGTTCCGGAATGCGGTCAGGCTGAGCGCCGCCTTGCCCGCGCGAACATTGATGCTGCCTTCAAAGCCTTTCAGCGTTTCCAGCCCGAGCGCGGCATTGGCGGCGGTCGCATCGGCCCCGACACGGAACGGGCGGTAAAGTTCGTTGAGCGTGGGCACGCGAAAGCCCGTGTAGCCCGCGCCGCGCAGGTCGATATTGTCGGCAAGTTTCAAGAGCGCACCGCCGCGAAAGGTGGGGCGGGTGCCCGACCGGTCGGCGAATTTCAGGTCGAGCGTTGCCAAGCCCGTGCCGACTGCGCTTTCGGTTAAGAACCCGCCCTTGATCGACCAGTGATCAAGCCGCGCGCCGCCGGTCAGTATGAGCGGGCCGAGGACCGTGCTGCCCTCGACGAACGCGCCGAAGGTCGTGTTGACACCGCCTGCACGCCGAATGCGCGTCGGCGCACCCGAGACATAGCGGAAGAACTCGTTGGTGCGCCCTGCGGCATCGCGAATGTCGGCCCCGATGCGCAGGCTGCTGTCCGCACCCACTGGTGGACGGACTTCGACTTTCGCGCCAAGGCCCAGCGACGGTGTGTTGAACTGGTCAAGCGTGGTCGTCGTGCTCGCCCGGTCCGCCGCCGTCGAGACGAAGCCCGCGCGGAAGCCGCGTTCCTGCACATAGGCGAGTGCTTCGAAGCCCCAGCGTCCGCGTCCGACCAGCTTGATACTGGCGTCGGCACCGCGGCTGCGCGAGGCGGTGCCGACAAGGCCACGGAGGCGGTGGTCGTCGAACACGAGTGCGCTTCCCTGGATTTCCAGCGCGGCATTGATCGGGGCGACGCCGCGCAGCGCTGTACTCCACGCATCATACCGCGCGGAAATGTCCGCCTTGCCGCGCTGCAAGGCGGGGATCAGGTTATAACCATCGCCACGATCCCACCCGGCGTTGAGCGTTACAAAACCCTTTCCCAGCCGCTGGACAATGCCGCCCGAAATTTCGCTGGCGTTGCGGCTCCCGCCAAATGCGCGTGCCGACAGGGCAGGCAGATCGTCAGGCCCGCCGCTCGCCAGCTCGATTGTCCCGGCGACAGCGCCGACACCAAACGCGCCTGCGCCGCCGCCGCGCGTGATGCGGACCGATGCCAACCGCTCGGGCCGCAATGCCGAATAGGGGATATAGCCGGTGAAGGGATCGGCTTGCGGCACCCCGTCGAGCAGGACGAGTGCGCGGCTCGACGCATTGCCGCCGAGCGCGCGCAAGGTCGCGCCCTGACTTGTCGGATTGGCAGCGCGGCTGTCGGTGCGGCGGAACTGCTGGAACCCGGCGACATCGCCCAGCACATCCTCGATCCGGCCCGAGGCGTTGAGC
>JAYUYR010000136.1:0-5925 GCA_043752405.1 Sphingomonas sp.
GATGGAAGTGCTCAGCGAGCACCTTTGCCAAGGCTGGCTCGAAGGTTATCTGTTGACCGGCCGCCACGGCCTGTTCTCGTGCTACGAAGCGTTCATTCACATCGTCGATTCGATGGTCAACCAGCACGCAAAATGGCTGCGCAAGAGCAGTCAGGTTGCCTGGCGCAAACCGATCGCATCACTCAACTATCTGCTTACCTCGCACGTCTGGCGACAGGATCATAACGGCTTGTCGCATCAGGACCCGGGCTTTCTCGATCATGTGGCCAACAAGACGTCCGACGTCGCACGCATCTATCTGCCGCCCGATGCCAATTGCCTGCTTTCGGTTGCCGACCATTGCCTGCGAAGCCGAGGCTATATCAACGTCATAGTCGCCGGAAAGCAGAGCGAGTGGCAGTGGCTCGATATCGATGCGGCAGCGGCGCATTGCGCGGCGGGCGCGGGCATCTGGTCATGGGCAGGCGATGGAGGTGAACCCGACGTGGTCATGGCCTGTGCAGGCGACGTGCCGACACTCGAGACACTTGCGGCTGTGTCGCTGCTGCACAGCTATGTGCCCGATATCTGCATCCGCGTAGTCAATGTCGTGGATCTCTTGGCTCTACAGACGCCGGCTGAGCACCCGCACGGCTTGAGTGACCGCGACTTCGATGCTTTGTTCACTATCGATCGCCCGGTCATCTTCGCGTTCCACGGTTACCCGGCGCTGGTGCACAAGTTAACGTACCGCCGGCGCAATCATTGCAATTTCCATGTGTGTGGGTTCAAGGGGGAAGGCACGACCACGACGCCATTCGATATGGCCGTGCTCAACAATCTCGATCGCTACCAACTTGCGCTTGACGCCATCCGGCGCATCCCGCGTTATGCCAACCTTATAGATGCGGAAACGGCGCGCTATTGGACGACCATGCAGCGTCACAAGGCGCATATCGCCGAACACGGCGAGGACATGCCCGAGGTGCGCGACTGGCAATGGACGAACTGACCGTCCTTGCGTTTAACAGCGGTTCGTCGTCGCTCAAGTTTGGGCTTTTCCGCTGGCGCGCCGACAGCCTAGAGCTGCTGCTGCGGAGCGATTCCTTGCCGCCCGACCTCGATCTCGCGGCGATCTCGCGCGTCATCACCGAGCGCCATCTCCCCGCCCCACATGCTGTCGGCCACCGTATTGTACATGGGGGACCGCAGCAACGAAGCCATTTCGTGATCGACGACGATACGTTAGGCCGAATCGAGCTGGGCAAAGGCTTCGCCCCACTACACACGGCCGCTACAATCAGGATTATCGACGCAGCCCGCTCGGCTTTTCCCAATGTCCCGCATGTTGCATGCCTTGACACCGTGTTTCATGCGACTCTTACTGAACAAGCGCGAACGCTGCCGATCGACGCAGGATTGAGTGGCGGCATCGAGCGATCGGGATTTCACGGACTGTCGTGTGCTTCGATCGTGCGTCAGCTCGGCCCAGAGCGACCTGACCGCCTGATCGTTGCACATCTCGGTAGCGGCGCGAGCGTGACGGCAATCCGAACTGGTCGCTCGGTCGATACTAGCATGGGCGTGACGCCGACGGGGGGCATGATGATGGCGACGCGCAGCGGTGACCTCGACCCCGGGGTGCTCCTGTTTCTGATGCGCGAACGCGGCTTCGGCGAGGCCGAGATTCAGGATTTGGTCGATCGTCGAGCGGGCCTGCTTGGCGTGTCCGGCGTCAGCGGCGACCTTCGCAAGCTTCACAGCGTTGCGGCTTCGCAACCGACTGCGCGGCTAGCGATCGCGATGTTCGCCGTAGCCGCAGCTAAACAGATCGCGATGATGATGGTCTCGCTTGGCGGAGTCGACGCTCTCGTTTTTACCGGAGGAGTTGGCGAGAACGACGCGCCCATGCGAGCGGCCATCATTGGGCACTTATCCTGGGTGGGACTGACGGTCGATCCGGAACTTAAAAACGTCAAGAACGGTCGCATCGATCCTGCGGGCTCAACGGCCAAAATATATGTCCTGCCCTCGAGCGAGCAGGAAGAGATCGTGCGTATTGTCGCCGCCCTGTTGCCGGGAGGCCGCTGCTAGCCTGACCGGATGGCAAGGCGGGTCAAGGTGAACTGATGGCCAACAGCGCGCACAGTTCGGCTGCCCCTGCATCTAGCTCGCCGTCAGCCGACAGCGATCTCCACGTGCTCAGGTCACCGATGTTTAGGTGCGATTGCGCAAGTGCTACCTTCGCATCGGCATCAGATGCATCAGCTCGGCGCTGGGTTATACGCGTCTGCCGTGTCCGATCCGACGCCATCAGCCAAACACCGTCGAAGCGACATGACGCGGCTTTCGCAACATTTTCTATTGCTTCCCGCTCGGCGGGAGGCGCGAACACCGCGTCCGCGATGACCGCCTGCCCGCTGGCGAGCATTGCCAATGCGGCAGCATCAAGCGCTTCGTAAACGCGGTCGGCAGCCGCAGCTGTATAGGTTGAAGCAGCCAGACGTGTTTCCGGCGCGACACCAGCGAGCCGTTTCCTGAGTACGTCGGTACGCAGGATTCTTGCACCCGGCACTCGCCCGATGTCGCCGCTTATCAACCGCGCCAGTGAAGATTTGCCGGTGCCCGAAAGTCCGCCGATTGCCACGAGGCGCGGCGGAACATCATCCATTGCCGCCATTGCAAGATCGAGATAGGCCCGCGCTTGCGCAACAAGTTCGGGATCGTTGCCGGCGCGCACTGCCTGAGCCGCCATCACATGGGCACGCACCGTGGCCCGGACCGAAACGAACAGCGGCATGAGAGCAACGCCGCCCTCGTCAGCAGGCGACAAATCGAGATAGCGGTTGAATACGATATTGGCTTCGGTTCGCATCCCGCGTTGCCACAGATCCATAATGAGAAAGGCGATATCGTAGAGTACATCGATCGTGGCGAGTTCTGTGCTGAATTCGAGGCAGTCGAACAAGGTCGGCTCCCCATCGATCATCGCGATGTTGGCCAAGTGCAAATCGCCATGCGCATGCCGAACGCGGCCTGCCCGACCGCGATCATCGAGCAACGCGCTGAGCGCGCTGGCCGAGCTTCGCTGCATGTCACAAAGGCTGGAGACTGTTTTGGGAACAAGAATTTCAGGGAAATTGGCCAGACTCGCTGCATTGCCGTCGATCACAGCGTTGAAACGCGCCGCGGCATTTTCGCAATGCGCGATTTCGGCGTCGGCGTGGAAACCGACAATGCGTTCGGCGAGCCGGATCAAAATGTCGAAGCCAAGCACGCCTTGCTCAGCGAGCCGGACCAGCAGCGCTTCGTCGGGGAAGCGTCGCATCCGCAGGAGCCAGTCGACGGGCCCACCGGTCCCGCCGATGAGGAGATGCCCCGCACTGTCGCGGCTGACGGGGACGACGTCGAGATAAAGGTCCGGTGCAGTTCGGCGATTGAGCAAAAGCTCGGCACGTAGCGCGTCGCGGCGCTTGTCGATTGTCGAGAAATCGAGATAGCCAAAGCGCACCGCGCGTTTCAGTTTCCAAGCACGATTACCTGCAAGAAAGATGCTCGCCGCATGGGTGTCGATTTCTTGTGCGGTTTCTCCTGCTGCGAACGTGCCTTCGCTACGTAAGAACGCCAGCACAGCGGTCTGTTCCTCTTCAGGGCCAGAATCTGCATGTGCTGACGGAAACGTCATAATCCAGTTTCTCAAGAGATGACACCCGGCTGCCGAGGCTGTCCTTTCGCGCGGCAGCCGGGCGTCATCAGCTAAACAACGATAAGTTCGTTTGCTACTGAAGTTGCTCCGCGAGCAGCCCATGCGGTCGAGCCGGCGGTGCGCCGCTCCTGCCACGAGCTCACCGTACCAGTTAGCTTTATATGACCATCTTTTTCCGTAACGTGGACTTTCTCCGGTTGGAAGAAGACCGAACGGTGAAGCGCACGCTGGATGTCGTCCCCCAAGTTTGCGGTATCAACATGGTGCTTGACCGTTATTTCGTTCGAAACGCCGAGCACGCCCATCAGATTGCGCACTTCGCGCGCTGCCGCTTCTCTCTGAAATTGCCAATTGACCTCTCCGCTGAGCGTCAGCCAGCCTTTTTCGACTTTGACCTTGACGGCATTGCGCGGCGTGCCGGTGTCCCACGCAAGGCGGTCGATCGCTGCGGTCGCGATGTCGGCGTCGTCGCGCTTGATCTCGAAAGGCAACCTTACTTCAATTTCCTCGGCAATCGCCTTGACGCCCTTCACGCGCCCGGTCGCCATCTCGGCAGCATGCTTCTGGCCGTAACTCTCGACATGACCGGTCAACGTGACCGTGCCATGGTCGGCTGTTACGCCGATATGAGCGGCGGTGATGCTGGGTTCCCAGCTGAGTTCGGCCAGCACGGCTTTCTGTAGCTTATCGTCACGTGACATGATGCGTCTCCAGTTCGAGGGAGGTCTGGTGACAATGCGCCGATTGACAGCCGCAAACAGCGCGGGAAACTACCTAGATATCGTTTTAGCGATTTCAGCGAAGTGGCTGTCGTTAAGGCCGTGCAAGCGGGACAATACAAAGTTGCATTCCCGCTTTCGACGCTTTGCAGGTCAAAAGCGTGGTATGCAAACGAAGAAGAATAAGGTCGATAACGTGCTGTGCGATCGGCTAACGGCGCCGGGTTCAGCGCGAACCACGCAGCCAACCAGCGTTCAGGTTTATAACCATGATCTGCCGGTACTGCCGCTGTTGTTCGGCCAAAGAAGCTGTGGGCCGCAAAAGGAACTACCGTACAAAGTAATGGAGACCGGTGTTGCCACCAGTCCCCACTTTCCTAAGGTCCGATTTCCTGACCGTGAAGGCAAGGTTATCTTTTCCTAAGCGGATCGGGTCCTTACAGAAGTCTTGCGACTTCAATCGGCACCCTCTCGGGTATCCTGACCAAGCATCGCTGCCTCGACCGGTCCCCATCGAGGCCTTGTTGAAATATTCCTACTTCGCCAAAGCCTCTTGAGCGGCTCCTTTGCCCTAAAGCTCCAGATCCACTGGACGGTCCGGAAAGTGGGAGCGGCATCGACTTTCGTCATCTGCCTCACGCTTCTTCCTCGCTCGCCCTGCCACCGCTTCCGCGACTGTAATCCTTTCGGATACCTGTCGCTTCCACAGGGGCGGCGGCCAAAAGCTTCTTCCGTTTCCGGTCGATGGCTCCAAGCCACCTTGGTTGTAGGCGAGTCGCTGAGCAGCTTGTATACGCAGATGTCCCTAAGTGAGGTCGATTTGGCAGCGACGTAGGATCTCCGGGTCGACGATTAGTGGAGAGCAGGGATGATCCAGCGAAGACGACGCTCATCAGCCACCTTGCCTGCCTCAAGCATGATTGCGGTGGGATCAGCCTCTCTCGATGTGATCGGACTTAGCCCTAGGTCATCAAGATTGCCCGACTCGTGCAATCGTGCCCCGTCAGGCATACCGAAGGTCGGCAGGCGGTGACGAGCCAGCGCGGATGACAGAGACCATGTGGGCAAATGAAACCGGCAGACCCTGAAAAGCGAAGCTTGGAACCGACCTGATCGAAAAAACTTCTTGCAAGGCCATTCAAGGCACAATGCAGGTCAAATTCACCACTAAGGGGCTGGAATGGCCTTGGAGCTGCCGCTCCGGTATTCCATTAAAACCCTTGAGATTGTATCCTTCGATAGCTGTGTGAAAATGAGAAAGTTGGGATTAGATTGACAGCACCCGGTGGCTCCATGCCCGACTTCCAAGCTTGCGCAGTTCGCTGAACCACAGCACCACGCTGGCCATTCCGGCGCATAGCAGCCATTGGTCGAATGCAAGCGGCACCGTGCCGAAGGCGAGGTTGAGGAAATCAAGGTTGACGACCGCCACCTGCAGCAGCAGCGACAATGTGATCGCGCCCCAAAGCCACGGGTTGACGAACAGGTGCGCGAAAGCACTCGAAGTGTCCGAGCGCGCGT
>JAYUYR010000137.1:0-5896 GCA_043752405.1 Sphingomonas sp.
GGGGTGCGGTCCGATTCTATGTCGAGGGTGAAGTCATTGCCTTGATTCGGGGCACACAAGCGGTGCCGCAGCGTCTGATGTGGCTGGTCGATATGGTGCCCGATTCGCGTGGTAAAATGCCCAAGCTGAAGAAAGCCGATGTCCTGATCGCTGCGCTTCCAGTTGCCGGACGGCCGGGCGAAATTCGCCTTGCCGCGCGCGATGCCCAATTGTTCTGGAGCCCGGCACTGGAAACACGCCTTCGGGGGGTGATCAACAGCGTTGCGGCCCCCGACGCGCCGCCCGCCATTACTGGCGTGGCCAGCGCATTCCATTCACCGGGCACGGTCCCCGGCGAAGGCGAAACGCAGATTTTCCTATCCACGGTCACGCGCGCCCCAATTTCGTTGACGGTCCTGTCGCGACCCGGTCAACCTAAACGATGGGCATTTGCGCTTGGCGAAATCGTCGACGAAGCAGCCGCGCCACCAGCGCCTGACACGCTTGCCTGGTATCGCCTTGCCTGCTTCCTGCCGCGGGCGTTGCCCGAGGCGGCAACGAGCGAACTTGCGCCGGCCGATGCCGATGCTGCACGAACCGATTTTACATTCGTGGTGAATGCGCTCGGTCCGTGCCCGAGAATACGCGGATGAGCGCGATATGACATAAGCTTATACGCGCGGCAGGCTAAGTGGCCTTCGGATCAGCTGCTGCAACAACGACCAAAAGTACAATCAGTGCAACGCTGTACTCGCTGCCGCCCGTGCCATGTTCACCAACAAACCACCCGATGTGCCGGTGAATGAGAACAATTCCGCCAATTGCAATCGCCATCAATACTCCGGTCGCGGCGCGCACGCGGACGCCAGCGATAAGCATTGCGCTCGCGACGAGTTCCGCCACTGTGATAGCCCATACCGTCACAGTGCCGTCAGGAAAACCAACGCTTTCCATAAAGGCAGCAAAGCGCGGAATACTTCCGTTCATGATCCGCACAATCGCGTGAAGCGCAAAAAATAGGGCGATGGCGATGCGCGCGAGGAGGTGGGCCTGCACAAGAGAAAGGAACGGAAATTCATTGACCGTAGCGCGGGCCCGCTTGGCTAAGTCTCTCATTGCTCGGGCCGACATTTTTCGAGCCACATAACATGGCGATCCTCACTGAAATCGCTGTAGATCCCTGTGAGTCTGACGTTCCTGCCCGGCTTGAGAGTCAGCGCATAGGCAGCCTGGCCGGGTGCCATCAAGCAACTGATGTCGGTTTTGAATGGAGCGACATTCGGTAAGCGGATGGCTTCTTCCCACGGATGCGGGATCTTGAACGCAACACGATAATTGTCGCCGTCCTTCCTGATGTAATCGACGATACCGCTCACGGTGAAGGTGCGATGACGATATCGTAGTGGCACGGCAGCAGCGTTCCGCTCGGTATCTTTAGACACCTGATGAGACAATTCGAGGGATGAAATCCGTAAAGGGGGACGCTCGCTTTTTGCGCCCTTTGCGGCGGCAGCACGCGCAAGACCCGCTTGGCCTCCCCGTAGCTCGGCCAACATACCGCACATCTCGAATCTGGCGGCTTCGGTTTTGGCGAGCATGGTTGCGCGCAGCCGCGCCTCCATGCGCACAGTGCCGACCCCACCCTCGTTAGTTGCTGAAATAATGATCGGAAATGCGCGCGCCTTTTCGGTCATCGACTGCTCGATCAGCATACTGCCATGGCTTCTTTCTTCGGACAGAATGTCGTAATTTCGCGGCACCACAATCCCGCGCATTTGGTCGATGGCACTGTGTACACTCAGGTCGGCGACACTTGTGGTAGCGATGAATTTCAACCCGCTGATGGCGCTGCCCTGTTTGATAAATGTAGCCTCGCAAGTGCCTGCACTTGCTCCGGCCGCTGGGGTCGCGAGGACGATGAACAGGGCCAGGCGATGCATCACGTACGTCCGATTAGGATGTTCGCATTGACAGAGCGACGCCTGCGCATGGCACCGCCAACAATCCCGAAGCCAAAGACAAGCATTGCCCAAGTGGCGGGTTCCGGCACTGCATTGTTGAAAGAGAAGTTGTCGAAGCTGAAGCCTTGCGGGTCATTAGTGCTGAATGTGATTGATCGGATGTTCTGGAGCGCCCCGAAATCAAGGGTCCGTGGCGTGCCTTGCTTGAAGCTATCAAACACAATGGTCCGTGTCGCACCGTCGAAAAAAGTTGCAAAAGCCGATATTTGTGCGCTTTCCGAGTTGGCGCCATCGACCAAGAGGCTGAACTGCGAAGCAGCTTCGGCGAAAGTGATCGTCAGGTTGCTTTCACAGCCAAACGTCCCGAACGTACGAGAGCATAGTGCCCGGGTCGTGCCCTCGGCAGTGAAATATTCAGCAACAAAAAGGTCGACTGGCGACTCAAAGGTGACGTTTCCAATCGTTGCCGTGCGACCGAGCGATCCTGTGGGGACGTTTTCGAAATCGATGAGTGCACCGAACGCAGAAGACGCGCTGAAGGCAGCAAGCAGCGCTGCACAAATTAGCTTTTTCATATTGTATTTTCCAATGAGTTGAACGGACCGACAGTTGAGCTTTTATGTGCAGCCGCGAAGCGTTGTCGGGCAATTGCCGAAACCAACAGCATCAGCCTACGCGCCCGCTCATCTCGACCCAGCGGCGAATCCACAACGGCGCGGTGACGAGCGACACGAATTACCGGACCAACGACACGAGCGGTTGCTACCCAACATAATGCCGAATAGCGACACGGCATGCGCCGCTATGCCCAGCTGATATTGTTTTTGACACTGTGGTGGTCCGCAGTCGCCGCAATCTATGCCGAGATGCTGTCACCGATGGCGCGGCTCGCGCGGCCGGATGTCGATCTAAATGCTGCGCTCGCGGTCAGCTGGCTCGGATGGCTCGTCTGGGTGCCAATATCTCTGGTCTTTATTGCGGCGGTCGGTCGTCATCCGATAGAAAGCAGTCGCGTTATCCCGGCACTAGCGACGGCTGGCGCCTGCATTTTGTTCGCCATTTTCACTCGAGCCGTTTTCGTTTACTTTGTGAATGACTCTGTGCCCCTGTGGTATGTGATCAGGCCCGGGTTCATGACTGTGTTCCAGGACAGCGCGCGTAACAACTTCATCTTGGCCGGACTGGTTTTCGGCACGGCACATGCCATTCACTACGCGCGAGCCCATGCCGACAGCCGGGTCCAGATTGCTCTCCTTGAAAGTGGGCTTGCGCGTGCGCGTCTTGATGCGCTCTCGGCTCAGCTAAATCCGCATTTCCTGTTTAACACGCTGAACACGATCGCCGAAACAGTTTACCACGATGCCAAAATCGCCGACGCAATGATTGTCAGCCTCTCGTCGCTTCTTCGGCAAACCCTTGATCGTAATGGAGAGCACCTTATTCCGCTTCGTGACGAGCTAGACTTCCTCGGCCATTATCTGTCCTTACAGCGGTTACGCCTTGGTGACCGCCTGCTCACTGATATTACGGTCGCGCCAGAATGTATGCCGGCCCTGGTTCCACCGCTGCTGCTTCAACCGCTCGCTGAAAATGCGATTATTCACGGCATCGGGCGGCAATTGCAGGGCGGCCTGATGAGCCTTGAAATCAAAGTCGAGGACGACCGGCTGCGGTATAGCCTGATCAGCGACGGGCCGCTTGCAAGTCAGGCCGTCGGCACACCCGGGATCGGCTTGGCGAATATCAGGCAACGCCTCAAAACCCTGTTTCCGGACCAAACATATCTGCAGATTGAAGCTCTGGACGATCGGCGTACTCGGGTCATTGTCACCCATCCGTTTATCCTGGAAATGCCAGTTTGAACCCGATCAGAATTGTCATTGCCGACGACGAGCCCGTTGCGCGCGCGCGGCTGCGTAGGCTTATTGGCATGCGCGAAGACTGTGTGCTGGTCGGCGAGTTTGCGGACGGTGTTCAGCTAGCAAAAGGCTTGGAAGTCCTGCACGCCGACGTGGTCCTGCTGGACATCGATATGCCGGGCCCAAACGGCTTCTCGTCGCTCGCGATGTTGGCAGAACCAAAACCACTGGTCGTTTTCGTGACGGCATTCGCAGAGTTTGCCGCTCGTGCTTTTGACGATGACGCCGTTGATTATCTCATGAAACCCGTCTCCGGCGAGCGATTGCAACAAGCTCTCACAAAAACTGCCCGTCGCCTTCAGCTTGCACGATCGGCCGATGCACCATCGATCACCAACATCATTAGATTTGTCGCGCAGGGACGAACCTATCTCTTCGAACGATCCAAAATCGCGAGCGTTCGAGCCCGGGGCAACTATGTCGAAATCACCACTGACACTCAGCGAACAGAATTTCGCATGAGCCTTAAAGCTGTCTGGGATCACCTCAACGGTTCCGACTTCGTTCGAATTCATCGGTCATGGATCGTCGCGCGCGCAGCATTGATGCAAATCACATCATTGCCGGGCTCGCGTTATGAAATATTGCTTAAAGACGGTCGCTGTGTTCCCGGAGGGCGAGCGTTCGCCCAGTCAATCGTCATCGCTGCACGCGGATACGACGCTGACCGCGTATCAGGCTGAAGCGTCGCAAAGGTTCTTGCGGCACGATGGTGACCCCTACGGGAATCGAACCCGTGTTTCAGCCGTGAAAGGGCCGCGTCCTAACCGCTAGACGAAGGGGCCGCTACGAAGCGAGCCGCGCCCTTAATCAACCAGCGTCACAGGGTCAAGGTCAGTCTAGCCACGCAGCATCGTCGAGGTGCATTTCCGCCGCTGGCCTTGCCCCCCAGTCATCGATTTTGACACGCCCCGCTACCCATAACCGGCGGTCGCGCGGGGCACCCAGCAACGCCTGCCCCAACGGCGTATCGGCACTGCGGAACGCCACCGTTTTCAGGCTGCGGCCGTCATCGCCAGCCATGATCGTGCGGACATGGCCGCCGCTGCCCACGATGTCGGCCTTTATCACGCGCATCGGCCCGGCGGCTATACGCGGCGCGGGCCAACCCATGCCATAAGGACCGCCGACCTCCAGCGCCTCGACCAGCGACGGCGTCACCCCGCCACACGCGACCACCGCGTCAAGCAGCAGCGCCCGGTCGCCGCTTGCGCGCGCGACATCGCCTGCCAGCCGCTCGTCGATGAAGTCGGCAAACGCCTCGATTTTGTCCGCCGCGACGGTCAGCCCCGCAGCCATCGCGTGCCCGCCGCCCGCCACGAGCAGCCCCGCATCCTTCGCCGCCAGCACTGCCGCGCCAAGGTCAACACCCGAAACCGAGCGCCCCGACCCCTTGCCGACGCCATGTTCATCCACGGCAATGACAATTGCAGGCTTGCCGAGCTTTTCCTTGAGCCGCCCCGCCACGATGCCGATCACGCCGGGGTGCCACCCCTGCCCCGACACCACAGCGACCGCGCGATTGCCCTTGCCAACCGACGCCACTTCGGCCTCCGCCTGCACACCACCCTCGATCGTGCGGCGTTCCTCGTTCAGCCGGTCGAGTTCTTCGGCAATCGCCTGAGCTTCCTGCGCATCTTCGGTCGTCAAAAGACGAACACCCAAGTCCGACTTGCCAACCCGCCCGCCCGCATTGATCCGCGGCCCCAGCGCAAAGCCCAGGTCCAAACATATCGGCGCGCGTTTCAACCGCGACGCCGCGAGCAACGCATTCAGCCCGGTATTCCGACCCGCCGCCATGACCTTCAACCCCTGCGCGACAAACGCACGGTTCAGCCCGCGTAAGCTCGCCACATCGGCCACTGTCCCCAGCGCCACGATGTCGAGCAAATCCATCAACTTCGGTTCAGAGTGGTCAGCAAAAAAGCCTCGAGCGCGTAACGTCCGCACCAATGCCGCCGCGAGCAGGAATGCCACGCCGACCGCCGCCAGATGTCCATGCGCAGCCGCCTCGACCGCTTCGTCCAGTCGGTTCGG
>JAYUYR010000138.1:0-5830 GCA_043752405.1 Sphingomonas sp.
GTGCCGCGACGCCAGATAAATACACCCGAATTAAAGTAAAGAATTTTTCGGGTGTTATTCTTTTGGTCGATCCAGATCAATTCGTCGTAATCTGATGCAGTAACTTTGCACAACTCCCGCCAGTAGGCTTCGTTCTTCGTCTTGCCTAACTCAACCGAGCCGATAATAGGCTCGCATCGCGCTGCGAAGTCCTCGAGATCAGTAAGTATTAATCCATCGGGTTGGGCAGCGAAAAGTATGTCGCTGTCAATCCAGGCAATGGTTTTACTTTTAGCGATGCGGTTTGCCAGCGAAACAGCCACAACCTTGTTAGCGTAGTTGAACCACGGTGCCGGATTAGCGCGATGCGGCGAATAAACCAAATTGACGTCCAGGCGGGCAAATTCTCTGAGCGTGTCTTGACCTAATGGCGCACCGATGCGCCCGACTACCGCCATGACAGGAAGCTGCGATAGCGCGCCCCCGAATTCGCGCAGCGACTTCACCATCAATAGCGTCTGGCTTTCAAGGCGACCATGCTCGACGCAGCACACCAAAGTCAGATCAGGCAACGAGGACATCGAAGTCAAAAATTCAATATTGCTCAGGCAACGGCATGCAGCTTCACCGTTTCGAGCGGGCGGATGTCTTCGGCATGTGCCCAGCACAGGTCCATGAGGCCAAGCGCGCGGCCGTCGTGCGACAGGATAGCAATATCGCGGATCGGCTGGTGATCGCGTTCATCAACCAGAACCGGCGTCGATGGCACGCCTGATTCCCAGCGCTCGCCCCATTGACGCAGCGCGAGCATGGCCGGGAGGAGTTCGGCCCCCTTTTGCGTGAGGCGATATTCGACCTTGCGACGGTCATCGGCCATCGCTTCGCGCGACAAAATATCATGGTCGACGAGGCGTCCGAGACGATTCGCGAGAATATTGCGCGCAATGCCAAGTGTGGACTGAAATTCCTCGAAATGGTGCAAGCCGTTGAACGCGGCGCGCAAAATGAGGAACGACCAGCGCTCGCCCATCGCTTCCAGCGCTGCCGGCAGCGCGCAATCCGCCAGTTCGCGGAGATTTTCCTTAAGCATACCCATCCTACGATAAGACTATCTTAATTTTTAAGACATGCAAACTTCATATAAGTTTTTTATTGCAACTTGAATGCTACCACACTAAGTGGTGATTCGCAACTTACTTAGAAAGGAACCTCCCCATGGTTCGTATTGGAATGCTCATCACGGCCACAGCCCTCACATTGTCGCTTGGCGCAGTGATTGAACCAGCCCGGGCCCAGTCGCCCGAATATCGCGCGGTTCCTGTTACCACCGCATCAGCATCGAGCGTCATTGCCGACGGCGTCCTGTGGCGCTGTGGCACCGACGGCTGCGTCGCCACCAACGCCACGTCACGCCCTGCGATCATCTGCGCACAGGCAGTCCGCAAGGTTGGCAAACTGACCAGCTTTACGGTCGGCACAGTTGCGTTCGATGACGCTGCCCTCGCCAAGTGCAATGCTAAGGCGAAGGCATAAATACCGAAGCCCACCAAGCCGGGTCTTTCTACTACTCGCTTGTTTAGGCTTATCCGGCTGTATCGGACCCGAATGCTCAAGCGTTCGGGTCCGCTTTTTTATCGTCCGAGCAAGACGCGTGCTTGCCCAGCGATCTGGGCGAGCATGGCCCCTGACGGCACTGCAACCATGCGCGCGCGGTCAATGAGTGCGCGGAATTGGGCAACGCGCGGTGCTTGCGTTTCAAGCCAGGAGGCAACGCGGCTTTCTGGGTCGCTGGTGTCGCGCGCGAGGAATTCCAGCCGCATCTGCTCAAAATCGCGCGCGAGGCCCGAGATGAGCAGCCGCTCCCACGGATCGGTCGGGGATTGGCGCATAGCGGTCCCCTGAGCCCAATCGAGTCCTAATGCCGACCCCAGCGCCGCAAACGCACGCGTCAGGATCAGCTCGTCGGTCCCCGTCCGATTGCCGAGCGCCGCCAGACCAATCGCGCCATCGAGTTCAGCGAGGCGAACCACTTTATCGACCAGCTTGGTAGGAGCACCCGCTTCGCCAAGGCGACGTGCGAAATCGCGTGCCTGTTCGCGCGTTTCGGTAAGGAGGAGCCCGTCGACCGACGCCGCGAGTCGCGAGACGCCGGGGGTAAGTTGAGCCACGGTTTCACCGACGGAACGCCCGACCACGGCATTACGCAACAGGTCGGCCATTTGTGCGCGCGCTTCCATCGCGACCTGTTCGAACAGCATCAGGCGTGCGCCTTCGGTGATGTCGGCCGCGTCGATGGCGTCCCATAATGTGCCCAGGTCAAAGAGCCGTTCAACAATGACGAACGACGCGGCGATGTCGCTCAGTGAGGCGCCTTCCTCTTCGGCCAATTCGAACGGATGGATGAGGCCGAGGCGATTGATGAGGCGGTTGGCGATTTTGGTTGCGACGATTTCGCCCCGTAGCTGGTGATTCTCGATGGCACTGGCGTGTGATTTGACCATCGCTTTCGGGAATGCGGCCAGCAAGTCGCTCGTCATCGCCCGATCCTGCGCAACGTCGCTGTGCTCGATGCCATCCTGCAGCGCGAGTTTGGCGGTTGCGAGCAGCACGGCCAGTTCAGGCCGCGTCAGGCCAAATCCGTCCTGTGCACGGCGGACGAGGATGTCGTTGGGGGCCAGCCCCTCGACCACGCGGTCGAGCTTCTTGGCACCCTCGAACGTCTCGATCAGGCGGATATGCGAGGGCATGGAATTGGCCCCGCCGCGCTGCGCTATCGACAACGCGAGCGTTTGCAGGCGGTTATCCTCAAGCACCAGCGCCGCCACGGCATCGGTCATCCTGGCGAGCAACACATTGCGTTTCGGCATGGTCAGCGCACCCGCCGCGACTTCGGCATTCAACGCGATCTTGATGTTGACTTCATGATCCGAACAGTCGACGCCTGCCGAGTTGTCGATGAAATCGGTGTTGATCCGCCCGCCGCGCAGGCCAAAGGCGATGCGCGCGGCTTGGGTAACCCCCAGGTTCGCTCCTTCGCCGATGACTCTGGCGCGGACGTCTTCGGCATTGACGCGCAGGCCGTCATTGGCGGGATCGCCGACCGCAGTGTGCGCTTCGCTCGCGGCCTTCACATAAGTACCGATGCCGCCGAACCAGATCAGGTCGACAGGGCTTTTCAGGATCGCGGTGATGAGCGCGGCAGGGTCGAGGTCGGCGGTGTCGATGCCAAGCACGGCGCGTGCCTCTTTCGACAATTTGATCGATTTGTCAGTGCGCGCAAAGACGCCGCCGCCTTTGGAAATCAGGCGGGCGTCATAATCGGCCCATGAGGAGCGCGGCAGGGCAAACATCCGAGCGCGTTCATCCCAGCTTGTCGACGGATCGGGATCGGGGTCGATGAAGATATGGCGATGGTCGAAGGCCGCGACGATCTTGAGCGTCTGCGAAAGCAGCATCCCGTTGCCGAAGACATCGCCCGACATATCGCCGCAACCGACGACGCGGACGGGTTCGCTTTGCACGTCGACGCCGGCTTCGGCAAAGTGGCGCTGGACCGAAAGCCACGCGCCCTTGGCCGTGATGCCCATCGCTTTGTGATCATAACCGACGCTGCCCCCCGAAGCGAACGCATCGCCGAGCCAGAAATTGCGGTCGATGGCAATGGCGTTGGCTACGTCGGAGAAGGTCGCGGTGCCCTTGTCGGCAGCGACAACGAAATAGGGATCGTCACCGTCGTGGATGACGACCTGTGCGGGATGGACGACCTTTCCGTCCACGATATTGTCGGTGACCGACAAAAGCGTGCAGATGAAAATACGGTAACTTTCGGTGCCCTCGGCCAGCCACGCCGCACGGTCGGCAACCGGGTCGGGCAGGAATTTGGGATAAAATCCGCCTTTGGCGCCCGTTGGCACGATCACTGCGTTCTTGACGCGCTGCGCTTTCATAAGCCCCAGAATTTCGGTGCGGAAATCGTCACGCCGGTCGGACCAGCGCAAGCCGCCGCGCGCGACAGGGCCGGCGCGCAGATGGATGCCCTCAACACGGTCGCTGTAAACCCAGATTTCGCGCCACGGCACGGGCGCGGGAAGGCCGGGGACGAGCGCGCTGTCGAGCTTGAAGGCAATGGCCTCGCGGGCGACTGGGGCATAAAAATTGGTGCGCAGCGTTGCCCGTACGACACCGCGCAACCGACGCAGAATGCGGTCATCGTCAATGGCGGCCACCGCGCCAAGTCCGCGTTCGATCTGGCGTTCGACGTCTTCTGCACCTTTGCGATGCGCCGGGTCATGGTTTGCAGCAAACAACGCGATGATCGACCGGGCCAGCGCGGGCTGTCGCCGCAGCGCATCGACGACGGTCGTAATCCCGTAGGCCATCCCCGTTTGGCGCAAATAGCGAAACAGCGCCCGGAACAGGACGACATCGCGCGGGCCGAGGTTGGCTGCGATCAGCAGCTCGTTGAAACGGTCGTCTTCGGCAGCGCCCGACACGGTGTCGGCAATCGCGGTTTCGACGATGTCGGCGCGGGAGAGTACGTCGGCGGCGGTTCCCTGAGGCAGATCAAGGACAAAGCGGTGCATGTGGCCGAGCGCCCCGTCGAGTGCCGTCGACATTTCCTCGACCACGCGGAAGCCGAAATTTTCGAGCGCAGGCACAGCATCGGACAGGATCACGGGGATCAGGCTGTAGAGTTTCAGGCGCAGCCGCTGCGGTCCATCTTCGGCATTGCGATACAAACGAACATTGCGCGCCGCGACATCGGGCAGGCTGTGAAGGCGGACAATGTCGAGTGCGGCTTCGGCTGCCCCTGCCCCGGTGCGGTAGGGAATGGGAAAGGCGGCCGCATAGCGGATGGCTAGACGCGCGGCGCGACCCGAATCACCCAGTTTGGCAAGGCTGGCTTCGACCGACGGCTCCCAACCACGCACCATCGATTCGATTTGAGTACGCAAGGCGTCGGCGTCGGGATCGCGCGCAGACTGGCGGCGGTCGAAAGTATAGCGGATCAACGCAACGCCGCTGTCGCCCATATCGACCGACCAGCTGAGCATCGTCGCATCGGCGGCCGCCGCGAGCAATTCCGCAATCGCAACGCGCCGCGCCGTCGAAAGGTCATCCCGGGGCAACCAGACAAATGCAAACAGGTGCCGCTCGAGCGCATCTTCCGCCAGCACAAGTTCGGGACGCGGACGGTCTGCCAGCGACATTGCGGTCAGTGCAAGACTTTCAAGCGCGTCGGGCGCGATAATGACCAGCAGATCATGGGGCAGCGACGTCAGCGCATGGGAAAGCGCCTTGGCGGCATGGCCATCGGAAGCGAAATCATATTTATCCTGAAGCACTTTCAGCCGCGTTCGGAGAACCGGAATTGCTTCTGGCGCAGCGGCAAGCGCCGCACTCGTCCACAATCCGGCATGAACCGTCATGCCGCCGTCGGTCTTTACGATGAACAGATCGAGCGGGGCGCGGCGATGAACGGTCGAGATGACATTGGATTTGGCGATCAACGGCCCCCGATTGTCGGCGAGCCATGCCATCGCGCGATCGCGTGCTTCGGCGGACAGCAACGTTTCGCCGAGGCGTCGGGCGATCCCAAGTGCCTTGGACGCTTTGCCCGCCGCGTCGAAATGAATTGATCCGAGCAACGTCAAGTTGCGATCGAGCAACCAGACGAACAGCGCCCCGCCTTCGATGTCCCCTAAATGATCGGCATCGGCCTTCAGCGCGGCCTGCATTGCGCGCCAGTCCGTAACGGCGGCGCGGACATGGCCCAGATTGGTCTCGATATCGGCCAGCAACGCCCGTCGCCCCTTGGCATCGGGGCGGTCGGTTTCGAGATAGATCAGCG